>NZ_QUWR01000019.1:0-75945 GCF_003419885.1 Acinetobacter sp. SWAC5 | reverse complement strand
ACTGAACCTGCACCTTCTTCTTGGCTGAGGCCATCAGCTTGCCAACGTTGCACATGTACTGCTGTCGGTTGAATGCTACGCTCACCGATAAAGCTAGTGATGCTGTCTTGTTGCTCTGTTGCACTAGAACGATGAAAGCGGATACTGCGACGGCTAAGCGCTTGATATTGACTATTGTCATCAATCAAGCGGAGTTTTTGTTTTTCAATTGGCACTGAGGAATGTGGCACTTTCAGCTGCTCTTCATCAATGAGCCAATTAATGCCTTCACTACGCCAAAGTCGGGTTAAAAAGTCATAATCACTTTCATTCGACTGCATGATGAAGGGCCGAACATCATAGTTTTGGCTTAAACCGCTTAGATCAAGCATTAGACTGGATGCAAAGAGTGGACTTTTGCTTTGCCATTCTTTAAAAATAGCTTCACTGACATCACGCACTGATTTATTCATAAACACACGGCTATTACGACGTTTATGCCACAGCGACGTTGCGTCTTCTAAACTGAGTTTATACAGCGTAAGTGAACCGTCACTCTGGCCTTGAGTGGCTTCGGTGATGATACCCGTAGTACGGAAGAGCTCACCCCGATCTGTCACTTGATCAACAGCAACTTGTACACCAATAAATTGTTTCAGCGGAATCAATGCATTGGTGGATAAGCAAATCAGGGTCGCTTGCAGGCCTTGGTTTAAGACATGCTCCCCATCAATACGTTGAATAAAAAGCTCATCATTCAAAGCAGGATTGGAAAATTGCGCATGTATGGCACGCTTTTGGGCAGATAAGCCTAATTTTTCTAAAATTTTAGCAATCGTATTCAACATTTTTTGAAATCTTTTCTAATTGTTTTTGTATATTTAATCGGCGATATTCTAAGAGCTAGCACCGCCTTAGGCTAGCCCCCATTTTTATTTAAAATGTAAATTATTCAAAATTAAGCTCAAACATAATATTTGAAACGCTTAAATATCTCAGCCCTTCTGCACCAAATAATGAAATTCTTTATTGCCATTTTCATCTAAGCGTTCTTCTTGTAGCAATAGTTCATGGCCCAAGTGCATACAGAACTTTGGAATATCCCAAGACGTTGAATTATCCGTTGCAAATACTTCAACCACATCTCCAGACTTCGATTTACGGATGGCTTGATGCAACATCATCACAGGTTCAGGACAACGCAGTCCACGCGTATTCAATTGAAGGCTTGGTGTGATAGCAGAATCAGACATTGCAAAACTCAGGTGAAGAAAACCCTTTTAGTTTAGCATAGCCCAGTTTATTCCTACATGGTCTTGCTTAAGCCCTACAGATTTCAATCCAGCTTCAGCTCAATCTTTTGCATTTAACATCTAACCTCGCTCTCCGCCATCATTATAGGTGTTGTTGCTTTTTTCAACTTCGCTTGCTGGATTTGATGTAATCCTAAACTTTTAAATAATTTGATCTGAACATTCTACAATCCCGTAGCAATATGCATAGACAACTGTATTTTCTACGGTATGATAAAATCAATTTTTTTAGATATTCAGCGTCTTCAGGAAAGATCATGCACGAGGAATCAGGCCCGTCGTGGGGCATGCGCGGCTTACGAAAATGGTTAGGCACTGCGCCAGAAACCCGCGACGAACTGTTAAAATTAGTACAAGATTCACGTCGTTTTTTAGAACCCGATACTGTTGCAATGCTTGAAGGTGTACTTGACCTTCCTGCAACAAAAATCCGCGAAGTTATGACCCCGCGCACAGCAATGATTAGCTTACAAGAAGATGATGAGCTTCTTGATATCCTACACGTGCTGGTAGAGTCTGCGCATTCGCGTTTCCCAGTTTTCTCTGCCGATCAACCCGACAATGTCGTGGGTATATTATTGGCCAAAGATTTATTGCCGTTTTTAACTGAGCCTACCGCTAAAGTTGATATTCGCGCCTTAATGCGTCAGCCTTTGTTTGTGCCAGAAAGTGCTCGCTCTGATCAAGTGATGCGGATGTTGAAAAACACCCAAACGCATATTGCAATTGTGATTGATGAATACGGCACAACTTCAGGTATCGTGACTTTAGAAGATATCTTGGAGGAAATTGTCGGTGAAATTGAAGATGAACACGACAAAGTGGATGAAGAAGCTGAGTTTATCGTGCCAGATGCAGACCCCAATACTGCAAATACTTGGCTCGTTCAAGCACTTACACCAATCGAACATTTTAACAATGTTTTAGATGCTGACTTTTCGGATGATGAAGTAGAAACTGTTGGCGGTCTATTGCTACAAGAAATTGGTTTAGTGAGCGATTTACAAGGACAAACTGTTGACCTTGAAAATTGGGAATTTACGATTTTGGAAGCAGATGCCCGCACTATTCATCTGATTCGAGCTGTCCGTAAATGAGAACCTTCTTTGACAAGCTGTTAAATCCCGCAGAACAACAAAAACAGCTGCCTTTAATTTTACCTTTGCTGATCGCCCTATTTTCAGGGGCGATTTTTAGCTTAGCACTCGCGCCTTACCATTATTGGTGGCTGGCGATTTTATCGCCTGCATTATTATATGCAAGCCTGCGTAAACGCAGTGCTAAACATGCGTTTTTCATTGGTTTGGCCTATGGTTTTGGTCTTTGGTTTGTTGGCGCATTTTGGCTCTATACCTCTATACACGTATACGGCGATACCAATGCTGTACTGAGCGTGCTAATGATTGCAGTTATGGCCATCGTTATGGGTTTATTTAGCGCGATACAAACATGGCTATATCGTCGGTTTTTCCCAGAAACACCGCTAACATTTGCACCACTCTGGGTTCTGTTTGAATGGGCTAAAACTTGGGTCTTCACAGGTTTCCCTTGGCTCTTTGCAGGCTATGCATTTACTGAACGCTATCTCGACAGCTATGCACCGCTCTTTGGTGTATTTGGCGTGTCTTTTGTGGTGATTGTAATGGCCTGTGCTGTCGTAGAAGTGCTGAATAAACGCATTTTTTGGCTGGTACCTTCAGCTATTTTCTTGCTCGGTGCTTGGGGTGCCTCACAGCTTAGTTTTGTTCAACCTAAAGCTGAAAAACCACTCTCTGTTTCTTTGGTTCAAGGCAATATCCCGCAAGACTTAAAATGGCTAACGGAATATCAAGTCAAAACATTGATGATCTACGCAGAACTTAGCCGTAGTGAGTGGGGTCGTGACTTAATTGTTTGGCCTGAGTCTTCTATTCCGATGTTCCAAACCGACATTGAACCTTTTTTAGATGCCATGAAAGCACAGGCAGATAAAACAGGAACATCATGGGTGACAGGGATTCCTTATTGGGATTTAAAAGCTTCACATGTTGAGCAGCACCCGATGTATTACAACAGCATAATGGCCACAGGTGACAATGCTTCGGGAATGTACAAGAAGCAACGCCTCGTTCCTTTTGGTGAATACATACCCTTATCAGGTCTACTTAGCTGGGTATTGCCTGCAATGCAAAATGATCCATCTATGAGTGGTTTCTCTCGTGGTGCGAGTGATCAAAAGCCTTTAAATATTAAAAATCATCATTTAGGTGCAGCCATTTGTTATGAAGTGGCTTATCCCAACCTAACTCGTCGAAATGCAGCCCAAAGTGATTTCTTGGTGACTGTATCAAATGATGCGTGGTTTACAGGCACTGCAGGTCCTTTACAACACCTGCAAATGGTACAAATGCGCGCTAAAGAAAACGGCCGTTGGTTTATTCGTGCCACTAATACGGGCGTTACCGCCTTTATTGATCACAATGGTCATATTGTAAAACAAGCACCAATGGATCAAGAAGCAGTTTTACGTGGGGACTTACCTGCCATGCAAGGTCAAACCCTGTATACCCGCTTAAGCGATTGGCCAATTTTAGGCTTCTCTATGTTCTTACTCATATTAGGTTGGATTTACCGTCCACGCACTGTGAATGTAAGCTTTAAATCACGTCGCTAATATAAAAAAGAAATAAAAAAACCGGGCTTCAGCTCGGTTTTTTAATACGTGTATTAAAGTAATCTGGTTCCCAATGGAACATCTGCATCAGGTACACATAAGGCCACATGCCCTTCCACATTATGAAAACCCGTCACCAAACACTCAGACTGAATAGGACCAATTTGTTTTTTGGGAAAATTGACTACCGCAAGTACCAACTTACCAATTAAGCCTTCAGGCGAATATAGCTGGGTAATTTGCGCACTGGACTTTTTAATGCCCAATGTCTCCCCAAAATCAATATGTAGAATATAGGCAGGCTTACGGGCTTGCTGAAAAACTTCAGCTTGAATCACCTTTCCCACTCTGAGCTCGACTTTCATAAAGTCTGACCAATCTATATGTTGCATCTCGGATGACGACATCTTTAGCTCCTTGCGATTTTTATGTGCTGTGATTTGAATGAATTCCCATCACTGTACAAAAATCAGCCCCAAAGCATATAACTGAAAGCCGACAATCTATGCATGAATCATGACAAATTTAACCCAAGCCAATCTAGTGGCACAAAAAAACCGAGTTTATATACTCGGTTTGATATACCACATAAGTTTCGGCTGTTTAGAACTGTAGCGCCAAATATGACAACATGCCTGCCAAAGAAAGCATGGGCACATAACGGTAAAGATTGACCACAGCTTTTTCAACAATAGTGCTATGTTCTTGTTTGAGCTTCGCCACTGTTGCTTGTAAAGCCGACCAAAAACTCAAGGCCAACATTGAGCTCATCAAACTAATTGCAAAGAAGCCCACCATAATTTGGCTACTGCCTTCGGTATTTAGCCACAAATGCATAATCCCTTGGCTCACAGGCAACAAGCTTAAAATCAAAAGCACAGATTTCAGCATCGCCCAATGAAATTGGTTAATTTCATCTGTAAGTATTAATGCTTTCATACTGCTCTCCTCTGACTTTCATCCTGTCTATGGAGTTATTATGCAAGCTTTAAATTAAAATAAAAGCCTATATTTATTCATATTTTACGATTATTGTAATCAATAAACTTGGGAATAATTCTTATTATAAATCTCAACTAGAAGATATTATTTATTCCATTATTTTTCAATTACTTATATTATATTTAATAAACAAGAATAATTATCGCTTTAGCCAATATTGAAATAGCCAATGACGTAAAGCGATATATTCAATCACCATTACTTTATAATGATTCTCAATTAGTGCTGGTAATAAATATCAGCATCATTACCTTCACCACCAGACTGGCCATCTGCACCAAATGAGTACAAATCAAAAGGACGGCCTTCTGTCCCTGGAGCAACATATTGTACGTCATTGTCCCAGCTGTCTTTTGGATAGCCACCTTTGACATAGCCTCCTTGTAGCCAGTTTTTTGCAGACTCAGGCTTATTTACTAATGCCCCTAAACCACCATCTTGCATGGATGGGTATTTGCCATTGTCCATTTTGTACTGATCTAAAGCACCCGCTACACTTTTGAGTGTGATTTGTGTGGTATCTACTTTGGCTTTTTCACCACGACCCATCACGTTTGGTACGATTAAAGCCGCCAACACACCTAAAATCACAATAACAACCATCACTTCAATGAGGGTAAAGCCCGATTGTTTTGCGTTTAATCCTTTGCCTTGCATGTTATTACTCTCGTTTATCTCTTTTGGGTTCAACAGGGTTAAATCATATTATTCATATTCACAATCGGTAGCATGACCGCAATCACAATGACCAACACAATACTGGCCATGACCACCAACATCAGTGGCTCTAACAAAGCCAATAAGGTCGAAATTAAAGTGGTTACTTCACGGTCTTGCATAACAGAAGCCCGTTCTAACATGCGGTCCAATTCACCTGAAGATTCACCACTTCGGATCATTTGTACCATCATTGGTGGGAAATAACCACTGCGCTCTAGTTGTGTTGCTAAGTTCCCACCTTCGGTGACTTTTTCAGCTGCAATATTCACTGAATCACGGATGACCCAATTGTTACTGACCGCCGCGCCAATTTTCAGCGCATCCACCAAAGGCACACCTGACTTGGTCAAAATAGATAAGGTACTGGCAAAGCGTGCAGCATTAATACCTTTAGACAGCTTGCCAAACAGGGGCATTTTTAAAGTAAACCGATCAAAAGCATAATGCCCAGCGTTAGTTTTTAAAAATCTGACTAACAACATAATACCGACTGTGGCACCAACCAATAAAAATGGCCAAGCCACACGTATAAAATCACTGGCCTTCATTAAGGCAATGGTAATCCACGGCAGTGCCGCTTTGTCTTGATCAAAGGTTTTTACAATGTCTGGCACCACATAGGTCATTAAACCCATCACAATCGCGAAAGACATCAACATTAAAATAATTGGGTAGATCATGGCCCCTTGAATCTTTTTTTGCATGGCAAAACGATTTTCGGTGTAATCTGCCAATTGATCTAAAATTAAATCCAAGTGCCCAGAACGCTCACCTGCAGCAATGGTGGCAATATAGAGTTCAGGGAAACGCCCAGACTGTTGCAAGGCTTGCGCTAAAGAATGCCCTTCTAGCACTTTTGAGCGCACGGACATTAAAAGGCTTTGCACATGTGCTTTTTCGCTTTGCTTGCCTACCGCTCGAATCGCTTCTTCTAAGGGAATAGCTGCCGCCACCAACACTGCCAATTGCCGCGTCATGAGTGCCAAGTCATAAGAAGTAATACTTTTTTGAAACCAGCGTGGCTGTGCATGTTTATCTTTTTGCTCAATCGGATCTACAGCAACGGGAATTAATGCTTTATCACGTAACTGTTGACGAATCTGACGCGCAGAATCACCTTCAAGCACACCTTTCTGTTGCTTGCCTGACGCATCTATGGCGGTAAACTGATATGCTGGCATTACAATGCTCTAATTTTCCAAAAAACCCTGTTAGCGCAGTTGCGCCCAACCCTCAAAATCATTCATATTCTTAGATATAAATTGTTTGATCACTCTAACACAACTGTTCTTACAGCACGACGAAATTTAATCAGGACCCGACCGCCTTTTTATGCAAGTTTCAGATCTCGCCCCCGCCCCTATCTTTCGTGTCCGTGTGGCCGTCCCTGTACATTTATATGACTGTTTTGATTACAGTCTAAGTGCAGAACTTTATCAACGCGCTGAAGTTGGCACGCGGGTTGCAGTGTCTTTTGGTCGGCAAAATCTGGTCGGCGTGATTATGGAAAAGCTCGCACCTGATGTGCCACTCAATCCAGATATCAAGCTCAAAGCCATTACAGAACTACTTGATGAACGCGCTATTTTAAATACCCAAAGTTTAAGTTTATTGACTTGGGCTGCGCAGTATTATCAATTCCCCATTGGCGAAGTGGTTCATAGTGCTCTTCCTACACTACTGCGCCAAGGTAAACCCTATAACTTGCTGGCACGGACATGGAAACTGTTAGATGCCGAAGCCGAACAAAAAGTAAAACGCTCTGAACGCCAGCAAGAAGCTTATAAAATCTTAAAACTACATCCTGCTGGCACATCCGAAAATGTGCTGAATTTAGCGGGTGTAGAAACTGCAACACTCAAAGCTTTAGAAAAAAAACAAATTTGTCGTTGCGAGTTAGAGGCGCAAGATTTTAGCCCAATGCCGATTCAAATGGCGCAAATGCCTCTGACGGCCAATCCAGAACAGCAGCATGCGATTGATAGCATTCTGAAGGCCCGCAAAAAATATCAAGCTTTTTTACTCGATGGCCTCACAGGTAGTGGTAAAACTGAAGTGTATTTGCAAGTCATGCAAGAGGTTTTAAAACAAGGCAAACAAGTACTGGTCTTGGTACCCGAAATTGGTCTGACACCACAAACCATTAGCCGTTTTCAGTCGCGCTTTCATTGCAATATTGTCTTGTTACATTCAGGCCTCAACGACAGTAAACGCTTACAAGCATGGCAGGCTGCCGAAACAGGCAAAGCCTCGATTATCTTAGGTACGCGCTCAGCCATTTTTAGCCCACTCCCTAACTTAGGTCTGATCGTGCTCGACGAAGAACATGATTTGTCTTTTAAGCAACAAGAAGGCTTTCGTTATCATGCTCGAGATGTAGCATTATATCGTGGCTATTTAGAGCAATGCCCTGTGGTGCTCGGCTCTGCCACGCCAAGTATTGAAAGCTATGCATTGGTGCAACATCAAAAGATGCAATGCTTGGAACTCAACCAGCGTGCAGGCACGGCACTCATGCCTAAAATCCACATTTTGGATTTAAAAATTGCCAAGAAGCAACATGGCATGAGTCAAGCTTTGCTCGATGAGATGAAAAAACGCCTCGATAAAAATGAGCAAGTCTTGGTGTTTTTAAACCGCCGTGGTTATGCGCCTGTGCTGATCTGTGAAAGCTGTGCATGGCAGGCCAAATGCCCACATTGTGATGCCAATTTTACCGTGCATCGTACTCCTTATCAGCATTTGCATTGCCATCACTGTGGTACGATTCATCGCATGCCTGACCACTGCCCACAGTGTGCACATACAGAACTTAAACCTTTGGGCTTAGGCACTGCCAAAGTTGAAGAACATTTAAATGAGCTATTTCCTGATTATGACGTCATTCGGGTCGATCGAGACTCCACCAGTCGCGTAGGTAGCTGGCAAAAAATTTATGACAAAATTCAGCAAAGCCAAGCATCTATTTTATTGGGTACACAAATGCTGGCCAAAGGTCATCATTTTCCTTATGTGACCCTTGTGGCTATTTTAGATATCGACTCAGGCTTATTGAGCGTCGATTTTCGGGCAACTGAGCGCACTGCTCAATTGGTCGTACAAGTAGCTGGGCGTGCTGGTCGTGGCGAGCGTAAAGGGGATGTATATTTACAAACCTTAAGACCTGATCACCCCCTATTAAACACCTTGGTCAAAGAAGACTACCGCCAGTTTGCCAAACAAACTTTACAAGAACGTGAAGCAGCACTCATGCCACCTTTTCGCTATGCAGCACTGGTGCGTTGTGAGTCCAAAAGCCAAGATCTGAACCGTGATTTTTTACAACAGCATGCAGCCTTACTTAGACAAAGTGCTGGCTTAAATGTCGATATTTGGGGCCCAATTCCAGCTCCCATGGAACGTAAAGCAGGCCGCTATCAATCACACATGGTGTTATTGTCACCAGATCGCGCCCGATTACATTTTTATATCCGAAATTGGTGGCAAAATATGTTGCATCAAAAGCCTTCTAGCATGAAATTAACCCTAGATATTGACCCACAAGAACTCAGTTAATTTGATGCTCCTGCTTCAAAGTGACCGCTTATATTGAATGATAAAACGAGGACAGCCTTATGTCATTACTGTTGCAAATCACCCTGTTTCTAGGAGCGTCTTTGCTCCTGGTGCCTTTGTTAAAAAGGCTGGGCATTGCAACAGTACTCGGCTATTTATTTACTGGCATTTTACTGGGGCCCAGTGTATTTAATCTGGCCAGCGACCCAGAAGCCATTCAGGAACTGGCTGAGTTTGGTGTTATTCTCTTAATGTTTATTATTGGCTTAGAGCTTCGCCCACAACGCCTATGGTCGATGCGCCAATCTATTTTTGGTATGGGAAGCCTACAAGTGGGCTTAACAGGTATCTGTTTAGCACTACTTAGCTTTGTGGCTTTACAACAAGGGATTGCCGCCAGCTTTGTGATTGGCTTTGCGCTAGCACTATCTTCTACCGCTTTTGTACTGCAACTTTTGACCGAAAAACAACAACTCAACACCACCTACGGTCAACAATCCTTTTCTATTTTACTGTTTCAAGATATGGCGGCTATTCCCCTACTGGCCATCATTCCAATGCTCGCGGGCACGCAATCGACACATCATGGGATTGCTTATTTTGCTGCCATTGTGGCGACCTTTAGTGGCTTGTTTTTATTTAGTCGCTATCTCATGCGTCCGTTTTTTCGTTTTGTGGCCAAAAGTGGCGCCCACGAACTCATTACCGCTGTGGGACTGTTTATTGTTTTGGCTGTTGTTGGCCTGATGGATGTATTGGGCATTAGCACCACACTCGGGGCATTTTTAACTGGCGTACTTCTCGCTGACTCTGAGTTCCGCCATGAACTTGAAGCCAGTATTGCGCCCTTTAAAGGATTATTGCTTGGTCTATTCTTTATGACCGTCGGCATGACCACACAATTATCGCTGTTTGTCGATGCACCATGGCTTATTATTGGTGGCGCACTCTGCCTGATGTTAGTCAAAATCATCACCCTCACAGGCGTTGCACGTTATTTAAAAAACTCATGGCAAAACAGCTTAATGCTCGCCACTTGCCTGGCTCAAGGGGGTGAATTTGCCTTTGTGGTATTGAGTGTAGCCCGCAGTGAACAAGTGGTGAGCCAAGCCATTGTAGAACCTGTGGTCTTGATGGTGACACTCTCGATGGTTCTCACGCCGATTGCCTACTGGCTGATGAACTCGGTCATCCTACCTCGCTTTAGCCACAGCAAAGTCGTGCCTGAATATGATGATATTCCAGACCAGCACCATCCCGTGATTATTGCGGGCTTTGGCCGTTTTGGCCAAATTATTGCGCGTATTGCACACATTCAACATTTGTCTTTTACTGCCATTGATAGCAATTTAGACAAAGTCGATTTTGTACGTAATTATGGTGGCCAGCTCTACTATGGCGATGCTGCCCAACCGGAAATTTTACGGGCTGCAGGCATTGAGCATGCACGGGTATTTGTGCTGGCCATTGACGACATTGAAGACTCCATGAATGTTGCGCGTCATATTCGCTTAAATTACCCCAACCTAAAAATGCTCGTCCGCGCCCGTGATCGACACCATGTGCACTTATTGCGTGATTTAGGTGTAGAGCATATCTGGCGTGAAACCTATTTATCATCGCTAGGAATGGCTTATCACATGCTCCGCGATGCTGGTATTAATGAAGACGATGCCTATAAAAGTATTGAGCTGTTCCGTGATTATGATGAAAAGCTGTTAGAGCAACAGCAACACATCTATACCGATGAACAAAAAATCTATGAAACACACCGTAATGCCCTTGCTGAACTAGAACATTTATTTGCCAGCGATGCTCAAATGCGCCAACCACCCGCAGGGGTTGATTTACAGCGTGGCTTGCAACGTAATCGAATTGATGTAGCCCGTGATGAAAAGGATGATCTGAAATGACTTGTGTTTTACAATATTGACACCATTAAAGCAGGGTTATGGAGAATTTTATGCCTGATTTACGTCAACGCTTTTTTATTGAAGACAGCCCTGTGCGTGGTGAAGTCGTTCATCTTGAAGATGCCCTACAAACCATTCTTGCACAACGTGACTATGCGCCTGCAATTAAAATTTTATTGGGTGAAATGCTCAGTGCAACGGCGCTATTGGCCAGCACTTTAAAAATTAAAGGCCGTATTAGCTTACAAATTCAAGCTGCAGGGACATTTAAATGGGGCATGGCAGAATGCAACCATTTAGGTGAAGTTCGCGCCTTGGCCGACTATGAAGAAGACCCACACTTCACACAAGCTACCGACAGTAGCGTAGTGCTCCAGACGTTGGTTAATCCCGTGTTATTCATTAACATTGAGCCTGAATTTGGCGAACGTTACCAAGGGATTGTTCCCCTCGACAAGCCAAACCTTGCAGGTTGTTTGATGCAGTACTACGATTTGTCTGCACAAATCCCAACACGTATTGTATTGGCAAGCAATCAACAACGCTCAGGTGGCCTACTCATTCAGCTCTTGCCACGTAATAGTGAAGAAGAGCAAAAACGTGTTGATGAAGATTTGTGGCCTCGTCTAACTATGCTGACTGAAACACTAAATGCAGATGAGCTCACCAACTTAGAAAGCACTGAAATCTTATATCGTTTATATAACGAAGAAGAAGTACGTTTACCTGAAGTTGAACTGCTTAAATTTGGTTGCACATGCTCTAAAGAACGCTGTTCAGATGCACTCAAACAAATTGGCGTAGATGCCGTACGTGAAACCTTAGAACACCAAAATCCAATTCAAATGGATTGCCAGTTCTGTAACAGCCACTACCAATTTTCTGCCGAAGAAGCACTGGGACTATTTGGCGAACATCTCAGCTAAATTCTGTCTGATCTAAAAGCGCCCTTAAGGGCGCTTTTTTTATGCCAAAGCCTATACTTTAAATACAACAACAGCCTCATGCCATGCACTAAAATATTGCAATTTTTATAACACTTAAAGCTTAGAAATCACTCAAAAAAAGCCGATAAACTGCTCTTGTTATTTACATTTGTTCTTGTACACTTTGCGCACACTGAAGGCAAAAATATAATTTCAACCTTCTTTGAATAATTAAAATGACGCTAATAAATAATGGATAATATAGATGAATAAGAAAATTATTTTGGGAGCTTTCGCTCTCTCAATAACCTGCTTTTTTCAAGTGCAGGCTGCCGATCTAGCAGGACGCTGGAAAACAATAGACGATAAAACTGGCTATGCACGTGCAGAAGTTCTCATTAGTAAACTCAAAGATGGTAGCTACACAGGTAAAATTGTGAAAGTCCATGCAATTCCCAACCGTACTGCGATCGACCATTGCGACAAATGTGAAGGCAAATTAAAAAACGCACCTTTAATTGGTCTGCCTATTTTCTCAGGCTTCCATCAAGATGATGAAAATAAAAATGAATACGTTAATGGTAAAGTCATTGATCCATTAACAGGTAATGTCTATCAAGGCAAAGGGCAACTTAATGCACGAGGCAATGTACTCACACTTCGTGGCTATTTAGGTACCACCTTATTGGGCCGTACAGTATCTTGGATCCGTATCGACTAAGACATCAGCTTCACACTGAATACTTGCATTATTTGTCTAATCAACTGACAAATAATGCCTCCCTTCCCCGCAACTGTCTCTCGTCATGCACGCCATAATGATAGTTCAACCAGCTCAATGTGATTGAGTTTTCACTTTCATATTCAGAGTGCAATATATTTAATAATTTATGTGAATTTTATATTTTTTAATCACCTGATTTACCTAGTATTTCTTTGCTTATTTAAGCTATATTAAATCCATACTTTTTTTATGCCTATCTGCTTAGGCAGATTTTCTCCTTCCTAGTGTGGATTGTTCAATTATGAAAAAGCACCCCTTCACTGCACTCATTCTCGCATTTAGCTTTGTGGCAAGCGTACCTGCATGGGCAGCCACAAGCGACCCTTTGGTGGGGACATGGAAAACCATCGATGACCGCACGGGTTATTCGCTCTCAGATGTGATTATTCAAAAAAACAAAAACAATGAGTACAGCGCCAAAATTATTAATGTGCGTAGTGTGCCTGGTGCAGAAAGCATGACCACCTGCATCAAATGTACAGGCCCAGAAAAAAATCAACCTTTGGTGGGTTTAACAACACTCACGGGACTAACTACAGACCCACACAATGCCCTTGAGTTTAATGGTGGTCATCTCCTTGATCCCAAATCTGGCCAACGTTACCAAGCTCGTGCACGTTTAATGAGTAACGGTAAACATCTGATCATTCGCAGTAGCATGGAAGGTGCAGCTGTAGGCCGAAATATCACTTGGGTTAAAAACTAAACCAAAGCCCCTGTTAAAAGGGGCTTTTTTTCACCATTTTATTCCACACAATTTTAGATAGAGCCAGCATTTAGCCCATATAATGTGACACAGATAACAATATATCTGTTTGTTTTTTATAAATTAAATTATTAGAATAACTACTCTAAAAAATACATAAAACTTAGATTAGGGATATCTATGGTTGCATATAAAAGTATATTCACTGCGCTCATTTTTTCTGTCATCAGTAGCCTCGGCTATGCCAGTGAAGATCCATTGGTCGGTAAATGGAAAACCATTGATGATCGGACTGGATATTCACGTGCTGATGTTGAAATTAAGAAAAAGCCTGACGGGACCTATGAAGGTATTATTGTAGAAACTCGTAATATCCCAGGCACCGACAAAATGGTGATCTGTAGTAATTGTCCAGGTCAATTAAAGGACAAACCATTTTTAGGCTTACCTTTCATTTGGGGGTTTAAAAACGATCCAGACAATCCTCTCGCTTATGTACAAGGGAAAGTCTTAGACCCAATTGGCGGTAAAATTTATAAAGGTAAAGCACGCTTAAATGCCTCAGGCAAACGCCTCACCATTCGTGGTTATGTCGGTGTATCTGTTATTGGTCGTAGTGTGACATGGATTAAATACTAAGCCTCTGCATACTTGAATCAAAGCCTCATTTTAGAGGCTTTTTTATTGTCATGATTTGAAACAATCTGCTGCAAATAAACACTGTTTCAGAAATATGAACGTCATACTATTGATTAAAATACAATCAATTTATAAACAACAAGTATGACGACAAAAGTCCCCAAAAATTATTATGAAATTCTGGGTGTAACACGAGAGGCTTCTGCGGAGCAGATCAAAAAAGCCTATCGTAAATTAGCTCGGAAATATCATCCCGATGTCAGCAAAGAGGATGATGCTGAAGCACGTATGCAAGAAGTTAATATTGCTTATGACACACTCAGCGATGCAGAAAAAAAACAAGAATATGACTTCCAGTTAGATCACCCAAACTTCAGCCATAGCAACGTCAACCAGACGCAAGGCAGTGACTTTACTGACTCTGCTTTTCATCACTATCGTAGCTCACAGCAGCAATCTGATTTTAGCGGTTTTGAGGATTTATTCGGTCGCTTTGGTTCAGGCTTTGGCGGTGGGCGAAATCATCAACATGATGGTGCAATGCGTTATAAAGGTGAAGATCAACATGCACGGATCGATCTAGAACTTCAGGTTGCCTATGACGGCAGTACCCAAAAATTCAGTTTACAAATTCCTACTTATAACGCTTATGGTGAAGCTGAGGTTCAGCGTAAAACGCTTGAAGTTAAAATTCCAGCTGGGCTTAAAGATGGTCAACAAATTCGCCTGAATGGGCAAGGCCAGCAAGGCATAAATGGCGGTGAAAATGGCGACTTATATATCGAAGTTCACTACCCAGCTACGCATAGTTATCATGTCGATGGCGCTCATGTTTACTGTCATGTAGACATTAGTCCTTGGGAAGCAGCCTTAGGACAAAATATTCGGGTTAATCTTCCCAATGGACGTCATGTAGATGTCAGCTTGCCAAAAAATGCCAAAACAGGCCAACAACTGCGACTGAAAGATCAAGGTATTCCATCCCAACCCGCAGGGCATTTATATTTAATCTTAAATATCGTGTTGCCCGTTGCGCAAACCGACCAACAATTACGTGCCTACCAAGATTTTGCTGAAGCATTTCATCAATTTAATCCTCGTTAGTGTTAAGGAGAAATCTCTATGACCACGATTCATTACCGCGAAGTGACCTGCAATGACAGTTCGCATATTGAAATTGTCGATGATCAACGTAGCTTCGACTTAAACCATTTTGCAGCTGCTTGTGGCCAAAGCCCAGAGTGGGTATTACAACTTTTAGAATACGATATTTTGAGCAATCGACCAGATGAACGCATTCATCAATTTTTTGGAGATGATATTTCGCGTGCGCGTCGTGCTTACCGTTTACAGCGTGACTTTAACGCCAGTTTTACCGCTGTAGCCATGATGCTTGACTTGATTGATGAAGTACAACAGCTACGCAAACAAGTCAAACAACAACATTTGCACTCACACTAACAGTGGAATGATGAGGGCTAGCACAATCCGAAGCATAGCCTATACTTTAATCAGCCAAGAGAACCATGCATCACCATGAAAATCAAAGACTGTAATAAAAAAGTAAAAAATATGTTCCCAGAATATCGAGAGCGTATCCAACAACTTCGGGAGGAAAACCCACATTTCGCCCAAATGTTTGAACAACATTGCGAGCTCGATCAATCTATTACCCAATTGGAATTAGATCCACTCAACCATTTGCATGAAGATATCGAAGCACTCAAGCGGAAAAAACTTAAACTGAAAGACGAAATGTATCGCTTACTGAAAGATGCTGTGCCGCAGCATCCGACTTCACCCTAGTTTTGGCGAGTGACGATATAGTGTGTCATACAGTAACACCCGTAAAAACACCTAGCTTACTTCGTGTCAGCGATTTAATAGTGAATTAAAAATAAGTTATGCAGGAGCACACCTGCAATGGAAATGCCATAACAACAAAGATGAATAGGGAAAATTATGATATTGAAACGTGTTCTATCTATCACACTACTCGGTTTTTGTAGCACTCTGTATGCCAATGATATGGTTGGGGTTTGGAAAACCATTGATGAACAAACGGGCTACTCGCGTGCAGATGTCACCATCACTAAAAATAGCGATGGAAGCTATACAGGTAAAATTACTGCCATTCGACCACTGCCCTATAAAGCCCTCGTTGAAACTTGTGAAAAGTGTAAAGGCCCTCTTAAAAATACTAAATTGGTGGGACTTGAAATATTAAAAGGGTTTAAACAAAACCCACAACATGAAAATGAATTTATGGGCGGGACTGTGCTCGATCCACTGTCTGGGAATGTCTACAAAGGCAAAGCTAAACTCAATCCGACTGGCAAGCGGCTCACAATGCGTGGCTATATTGGTGTCTCTGCACTCGGCCGAAGCACCACGTGGATTCGCGCAGAATAATCAACACAACCTTGGGTGAAACCTTAGCTTTCACCCAGCGTATAAACTGAAAGCAACTTTATTTTTTCACCGCCAGTTTTTCAATTTCCTTTAAAGTCTTTTTGGTTCCACTGACCGTTTGCTTAATTGGCTCATAATCCATAAACCACAGTAAATTTACGTGCTGGTCGGTTTGTTGTTGTGCCAACATATCTATTACACTTTTTTCTCCACGGCCAACCAAATGGCGACGGTAAAAATAATAAATAAGAATCAAGGTCGTCATCAGCATAATAGCCAACATGATCCAAAATCCTGTCGGAGATTTTAAGCCAGGAATAAACTCAAAGTTCATTCCATACACCCCTGTCAATAAAGTGAGTGGTGCAAATATGGCGGTAATGATGGCCAAAATACGCATGTTTTCATTGGTTTGATTGGCAATGGCTGAAAAATGTAAATCAATAGCCGCTTGAACTGCAGAGCGTAATCGAGTTGTATGCTTTTGAATTCGCTCCACGTGGCTACTTAAATCATCCACGCGTAGCAACATAATGTCTTGCTTTTCACTGCGCTTCTTACCTTTGAGATGTGAGTAATTATCAACAATTTCATCACGCAATTCTTGCAAGACTTCGATCTGCTCTTCACACAGGTTTTCAATTTGTTGAAAGGCCATATTTTCCTGCAAAAGCTGATGCCACTTAGTAAAGCGTCGATGACCTTGCAACAGCTCTTGTTGCCAAAATTCGACACGACGCGTTAATGGCACCCGTAAATCTAAATATCCATCTACCATGGTATTGAGCAAACGTAGGGCTAAATCAAGCGGTGTAATCGGGAGTTTACGCGGTTTGTGATGTTCTTCGATCGGTCGCGTCAACACCGTTTCAATACGTTGTACATAACTTTCAATTTCTTTATTGCCCTGTTCACGTACCGTCACCAAGATCTGTGGCGTCATTAAAAAGCTAATCGGTGTTGTGGCTAAGCCAAACAGGCGATCGTGCTTTTCCTTGCTAGGTGTATCCAATTTAATCTGATCATCTGGTGTAATCAGTTTACGGAAAATCAGTAGGTCATAATCGTCGAGGGCATCAAAGGCGCAAGGATGTTCTAAATTTAAAATATCACGCAAATGGTATTCATTCACCCACAGCTGAGTAAGTTGATAGAGCTCTTGTTGCCAATGCTCTGCCCGATTCACTAAATCCTCACGGGTAAAATCGAGCCAAATAAATTCAGCATCTTGATGCTCTAGCGCTGTCTTTTGGACAAAGATATGTTGCCCTGTGGGGTGCTGATAAAAATAATAGCTTTGCATGTCTCAAATTATTATGGCTTTTCTTTATGACGCATCATGCCATAAAAAAAGCCCTCAATTGAGGGCTTTTTTGTTTAGAACATCACAAGATTAAGCTTGTTCGATGTCTTTCATTGTTAACTTGATACGACCACGGTTGTCGACATCAGCAACTTGAACTTTGATCTCTTGACCTTCTTTCAATACGTCTGCAACGTTTGCAATACGCTCGTTAGAAATTTGAGAGATGTGAAGCAAGCCGTCAGTACCTGGAAGGATGTTGACGAACGCACCGAATTCAACGATACGGATTACTTTACCAGTGTAGATTGTACCTGGTTCGATTTCAGCAGTAAGCGCTTGGATTTTCGCAACAGCAGCAGAAGCAGCCGCTTTAGTTTCACCAAATACGCGAACTGTACCGTTATCTTCGATATCGATTGCAGCTTTAGTTTCTTCAGTGATTGCACGGATTGTTGCACCACCTTTACCAATCACATCACGGATTTTGTCCGGGTTGATGTTGATCACTTGGAATGTAGGCGCGTGCATAGAAATTTCTGGACGAGCGCGTGAAATCACTTGGTTCATTTCGTTCAGGATGTGCATACGGCCAGCATAAGCTTGGTTCAATGCAGTTTCCATGATCTCTTCAGTAATACCTTCGATCTTGATGTCCATTTGAAGCGCAGTAATACCGTTTGCAGAACCTGCTACTTTAAAGTCCATGTCACCAAGGTGGTCTTCGTCACCCAAGATGTCAGAAAGAACTGCGAAACGCTCGCCTTCTTTTACTAGACCCATTGCGATACCCGCAACTGGTGCTTTAAGTGGAACACCTGCATCCATAAGTGATAGAGAAGCACCACATACAGAAGCCATTGAAGATGAACCGTTTGATTCTGTAATGTCAGATACGATACGGATCACGTACGGGAAGCGGTCAGCTGCAGGAAGAACAGCTTGAACACCACGACGTGCTAGACGACCGTGACCGATTTCACGACGTTTAGGACCTGATTCACGACCCGTTTCACCTACAGAGTATGCAGGGAAGTTGTAGTGCAACATGAAGTTATCAGTTTTCGTACCTGCAAGGGTATCAACCATTAACGCATCACGTGTATTACCCAAAGTTGTTGTTACCAACGCCTGAGTTTCACCACGTGTGAACAATGCAGAACCGTGAGCACGGTCTAATACACCAACTTGTACGTCGATTGCACGAACAGTTTTTGTATCACGACCATCAATACGTGGCTTACCAGACAAGATGTTGTCACGTACTGTACGATATTTAAGATCTTCGAATAATTCGTTCACTTCGTCAGCAATGCCAGTTTCGTCATTTTCAGGAACGAATTGAGCCAATGCTTCTTCAGACAATGCATCAAGCGCTGCATAACGTTCATGCTTAACAGCAATAGTATAAGCATCAGAAATTTTCGCTTCGAATGCGTCTTTCAGTTTGCCAAGAAGTTCTTCGTTTTTAACTGGAGCAACCCAAGTTGATTCAACTGCACCAGCAGCTGCAGCAAATTCTTTGATCGCTTGGATCGCAATTTGCATTTCGTCATGACCGAACAATACAGCGCCAAGCATTTGGTCTTCTGAAAGTTCTTTCGCTTCAGATTCAACCATAAGCACTGCAGATTCTGTACCTGCAACAACAAGGTCAAGATCAGATTCTTTTAACTGTTCGTGGTTCGGGTTAAGAATGTATTCGCCGTTGATTAAACCAACACGCGCACCACCGATAGGACCACGGAACGGCGTACCTGCGATAGAAAGCGCAGCAGATGTACCTAACATTGCAGCAATGTCAGCATCCATCGTTTTGTCAGAAGAAATAACAGTCGCTGTTACTTGGATTTCGTTGAAGTAACCTTCTGGGAACAACGGACGAATTGGACGGTCGATTAGACGTGAAATTAGAGTTTCAGCTTCAGACGCGCGGCCTTCACGCTTGCCATAACCACCAGGGATACGACCAGCTGCATATTGTTTTTCTTGGTAGTTAACAGTCAATGGGAAGAAGTCTTGACCTGCTTTTGCTTTTGGTTGAGCAACTACAGCAACAAGGACTTGTACGCCCCCCATTGTGATTACAACAGTGTTTGCTTGACGTGCAACACGGCCTGTTTCAAGCACAACATTGTGCTGACCAAATTGGAATTCTTTACGAATAATATTAAACATCGACATGTTTTATTTTTTCCTAGTTCTTGTGAACAATTATTCTAGTGGAGACCCCTAAGGTTTGGCATTCACTCAGCTAAACACTAGCCCGCAACATAAATGACAAAGCTTAGAAGCCGACCTCACTAGAGACATTAAATACACATTTAAGACACAAAGAAGGAGCGAATCATCGCCCCTTCCCCATTATCCAACCAAGGTTGGATAGACTTTAGATTTCAGTATTACGGCATTCGACATGCAATAGTCCGAAAATCAAAGTTTAATCGAATTAACGACGTAAACCTAAAGCAGCAATCAAAGCGCTGTAACGAGTAGCGTCTTTACCTTTAAGGTAGTCAAGAAGCTTACGACGTTGGTTAACCATACGGATAAGACCGCGACGGCTATGATGGTCGTGTTTGTGTTCTTTGAAGTGACCTTGCAAATCATTGATTTGAGCAGTTAAAAGAGCTACTTGAACTTCTGGTGAACCAGTGTCGTTTTCAGCGCGAGCGAATTTTGCAACGATCTCTGCGCGATCTGCGTTTGTTAAAGCCATTCGATTTCTCCGAGATGCTTAATAAGTTACTTTTGATACAAATCAAACTGATTCTTCAAAACCAATTTGACTGCCGTGCATCACTACAGCAAGTCCAATATATTAAGGGAAAATGCCCCCGATTGCAAAAAAGTTCATCTGCTTTGCACTATTATTCATGCAAACTTTGTTTGCCTATATTTTAAACAAAATAAATCTGGCTTATTTGAACGCTTTTTTGCACAGCAGATAACTAAACTTACAAAAATATTTTAGCTCCTGTACTGAGTGTCATTTTTGTAAACAGTTCGCCCCAAAAAGATAAAAAAAAGCCCGGGCAGAACCCAGGCTTTTTTGCGCTGTAGTTTCTTCTATTTTCATTATTATTTTATTATTTATTGTTTTATGGCGCGTTCTCGCGTCTTGTTTCTCAAACATTCCATGTTTTAAGTTGTACTTCCTTATGCGGTAGATTTTGACAGATTCAAGCTGTGAAAAAAGTCGCATTTTCCTAATTTATCTGTAAGCTATTTCGTACATTTAACACACAAACAACAAACTATTCACTAAATATTTCACGCATAAAAAAGCCCTGCAGTCTCTCCCAAAACTGCAAGGCTTAGCGGCTGTAAGTTTCCTCTTTACTTACTTCATTGTAAGTTCGCTGTCTTCACGACTTTTTTATTCTATTTGTACGATTTTACCCAACATTCCATGTTGAGCACTTTATTGTGTGAAGCCATCTTCTCAGAAACTTATACAAAGCTCTATGCGTCAATTTCTCGAATTGTTGTAAGAAATTTCGTACAAAACAAAGCACATCAGTACCTTAAATTTAACTCAGCGTAGTAGCAACCTTGGCACTTAACCCACTACGGCGCAACGTTCGAACGCTCATTGCATTCGCCAATGACGAACGTGCAGCCAATATACTGACGACTTTTTTCGCACGTGTGATGGCCGTATAGATGAGTTCTTTACTTAATAATTGCTGTGCATTGGCATCTAACACCACCGCAGTATGGGTAAATTCAGAACCTTGTGATTTATGAATGGTGAGCGCATAAGCCGTCTGTATGCTTTTAGGTAAGCGAGCAGCAGCGACCCATTTCTGTAAACTCGGAAAGTACACTGCAAATTGTATTTGACCTTGTTGTTGCTGTTGAAAGCAGATGCCAATATCACCATTCGACAGCCCGAGCTGATAGTCGTTATAGGTCATCATGACTGGGCGACCAACATACCACTCGCCTTGCTTCGCTTGCTGTGTAGCTTCAAGCACGCGTTGCTCGATCTGCTCATTCAGCACATTCAAACCCAGATTGCCATGCCGAATAGCCGACAACACGCGATAATCGTCAAAACGTGCAATCACCTGTTCAATTTCGGCGACATCTTTTATTTTTGGGGTCTGTTGTAAAAGGGAAACTAAAGCTTGGCAATAACCAGAAAAACCAAACATCAGCTGATCATAATAGCGTGACCACATTGCCAGCGTAATATCACTCTCCTGCTCGGGCAGATACTGCAATTGAATCTGATTGTGCATGCTGTCCGTTAATGCGATTTCCCCCAACTCACCCGCAGGTACAAGCGCTTGCTCGAATTGTTGTAACACGCCATCAATTACACGATTCTGCTGTATAAATTGCGCCATTCGACCAATCAATTGCTCACCATCAAAACGGCGACTAGTCACCAAATGCACGTGATTTTCAGCCAATGCAGGCACTTGCTGTAGATCTGCTAAAACGGATCCCACATCCACAGAGGCCAATTGGTCGGCATCGCCCAATAAAATCAGGCGGGTTTGTGGTGCAACTGCGGCCAACAGCATTTTGGCTAAATTGAGATCTAACATCGAAGCTTCATCAACCACAATTACATCAAAGGGTAATGGACGCTTTGCATGAAAACGCGGGCGCTGTGTTTCACCTAGCCCTAACAGGCGATGCAACGTAATAGGCGTTAAACGCTTTAAATCATCACTGATTAAATCGGCCAGTTTCGGATCTGAAAATGAATTTTGTAAAGCTTCTTTCATCCGCTGCGCCGCTTTACCAGTGGGTGCTGCCATAGCAATACGAATATTGGGCAGGCTTTGATTTAAGACCGCAATAATACGCGCCAAAGTATAAGTTTTACCTGTACCAGGCCCGCCTGTGATAATACTCAGTGCTTGTGAAGCCACCATACGCATCGCTTGCTTTTGTTGCGGGTCTTCTAATAAAGCCTCTTGCTGTGGGCTTAAAGTCAAAGCAGGTAACTGTTGTTGTTTCAATGTTGCAACATACTGGGCCAATTGAAATTCTAATGACCAATAGCGATATAGATAAATCTGCTGCTGATCATATACAAATGGTGCAATCTGTTGATTAGCTGCATCTTCACTTGTGGCATATAAGCCAGCCAGCAATTGCAACTCACTTTCTGTACATGGCAGACAGCTATCACCTTGGGTCAAGGCCTGAAAAATTTGCTGTATAAAAACAGTGGCTTTTTCTCGCATTAATGCAGAGCTATGTTGTAAAGACACATATTTTGCCCAAGCCTGCATTGGCAAGTCTTTTTGATCATTTTCCACACAGTTATCCTCAAATTTATCCACAGGATAATTTATTGTTTATTTGCTACTTTTTGTGACGAATTAGGCAATATAGCGCAGTTTATCAACATTAAAATTGCCCAATATTTCATCCAATTTTTGTATAAAATCCGCTGTGGGTTGCCAATGACACACGCCATAATTAGCATCACCATTCATGCCACGTAAGTACAAATAACTCGCCCCACCCAAATGCTGCGCGATATCATAATCCTGCAATTGCACCTTCAAATAACGATGTAAGGCCAATAAATAAATGGCTGCTTGTAACCAATAACTCGAACTACTCATGTTTCGGCGGATTTCACTCAGCGTATATTCCTGCTGTGCCTTACCCAAAAAGTTACTCTTGTAGTCGGCAATGTGATAACGCTGTCCATCGAAATACACCAAGTCAATGGCACCAATTAAATAACGTGCAGAATTGGCTTCATTTAGTGCTTCAATCGCAATTCCAGCTTGCGTGAAGAGTTGTTGAATTTTTTTAATTTGCACGGGTCGATCTGACAGTGAAAGTTGAAATGGGAACTCTGGGAGATGACTGTCTGTAGACAACTGACTCAAACTAAAATCCGCATGCAATGGCGTATTTACGACCTCTTGCGTCCACTGTGTCATTAGCGCATATAAGATTTCATTTTGCATGCCTTCAACCAACACCCCAAAACCAATGTTTTGGTAAAAGCTTGTTGACTTTGGTTGATCTAAGGCAGGGCTACTCCCCAACTGTTGCGCTTGCTGAATAAATCCATCCCGCGTTGCACTCGGATCTGCTTGCTGAATATGTTCCACCAAGGGTTGTAGCAGCTTTAAAAACTGTGAAGCATCATAGCTATGCTGACTTTGAAACAGCCTCGTACATGCTGTAGGGACATCGGTATGGGCCAGCATCTGTTGCAAAATGTCATGGTTAAATGCCAAATACACACTGCGCACTAATTTATGCTGTTCCTGCGTATGGATAAATTCACCAAAAGCCTGACGTACCGCATGATCCAAAGGCGCGGTCAGCGTTATATACGCAGATTTCCATGCCTGTGCAAACACTTTCCACACATCAAAACTGTCTTGCAATTTTTCACGTAGCTCATCCAGTAGCTGTGGGCCATCATTTTTAAAACGTCTTAAGATTTCCAATGGCCATGCAGCGGAATCTTGAAAATCAATTTGCTCATACACACTGTGTAAGAATGTTCCCGCCACCGTTCCTTTTGGAAAGTTTTGCTTAATCCATGAAACTCCCAAAGCGCTGTACTGGATTTCACTTTCTTGGTCTTGTTCATCTTCAGCACTGTCTTGCATCTCAACTTGATTCGCCAGCTGATCTTGGGTGCTTTGGCGGTAGGATAAATGCTGTGATAAACCAGTAAAACTGGTATTGCTCCGCGGGTAAAACCGCGCCTCAGGCAACGGCAAAGCCTCTAAGACTTGCGAAGTCTGCTCATGTGCAACCGAAATGAGGTCTGGACATTGTTCAAGCAATTCCTGCTGCATGCAGCCTGCATGTTCAAAATGATTAGGCGCAACACCACGCCAAAACGGCAAGCTGTAGACAGACTTATGATCTTGGGTTCTAAACATGGCATAAATGCGATAACTGGCACGGGTTAATGCCACATACCAAAGACGATGTTGCTCTGCGATACTTCGTGCATCACTTTGTTCTTTTTCTGCTTTTTCAGCATGCCCACTAATGTTAATCACACGGTGCTTTTCATTGCCTTGCCCATCAGCAAGGGGTTGCTCTTCGTATGAAAAAATTAAACTATTATCTGCCTTCTTTCCACCATCAGCATTGAGTAAAAAAACGACTTTAAACTCTAAACCCTTCGACTGATGGATGGTCATCAGTTGCACCCCTTCAGCATTACTTAAAGGCCGCTCTAGCTCCCAGTCGCGTTGCTGTGGCGACTGCAATTGCTTGAGATACCAGTGATGTAAATGCTGTGCACCTTGCAAGTGTTCGCTTTGCGCACTGAGTAATTCTGTCAAATGACGTAAATTCACCACATCGCGCTCATTATTCAAACTCTGTAGCGCGACAATACGCTCCCAAATTTTGAAATAGTTGAGACAATAATGCCAAGCTGGCAAAAAGCCCTGATGTAACCAAAGCTCTCTAATGTGATCAAATTGGGCAATATAGTGGCTTAAATCCAACATTTGCATGTCATCACGCCACAAATCGACCAACTGTAACCCCATCAGACGTCCCAATAGCGCACGTTTCACTTTGGCTTCTTGATACGGCGTTAAAATTGCATTTAACAGTGCAGCCACATCTTGGGCAATCTCACTACTAAATACACTCCGTTTGGCTGAACGATTGACTTTAATCCCCAAAGCCAAAAGTGATTTTTGTACCGCATTTAATGCAGAATGGCCTGCCGAAAGAATGGCGATATCTTCTACTGCCAATGCCTCACGAATTGTTTCTCCATCCTTGAGTGACTGAAAATACAACTCACCTTGCTTGGCTTGATTGAGTAAATGCTGAATTTGCCACGCCACTTGCGAGGCTTCATCGGCTGGTCGCGCTAATTGCACCCAACGTAAGGGCGCAGGATTGATTTGCCCTGCATCATATAAATCTGGATGCGATGCACCTGCACTAATCGGCACATAATGCACATCTTCACCAAAATCCATTTGCCGTTGAAATAAGGCATCCACCACATCGACCAATGGGGCAATCGAACGGAAGTTTTTGGTTAATTGATAAAACTGGCCTTGCTTACGATACACATCATTGCGTGCCTTTAAAAAGGTCAGCATATCGCCACCACGGAAGCCATAAATGGCCTGTTTACGGTCACCCACCATAATCATACAGCCCTGCTGTAAACGCGCAGGATGACGCCAAATCTGTGCCAGCATGCTGTCTTGATCTAGGTTGGTGTCTTGAAATTCATCGACCAAAATAAGCGGATAGCGCGCATGCACAAAGGCCGCAAACTTTTCCCCTTGCTCGCCTTGAAGCGCTTCCGATAAGGTTCGAATTTGCTGTGCAAACGTGGTTTCACCTTTGCTTTGTAGCATTTGCGGTAAGCGTTGCTTCGCTTGTAGCGCAATAAAATACTTCAGATAAGCTTCGAGCCCTTGCAAATTGGATTGGCATTCTTGCAAAGCAGCAAAGACCTGCCCCAATGCCACAATGACTGGATGCGGCTGAATAATAGTGAGTTCATCTTCGGTGAGTTTTTTCTTGCCAGTGGCATTTCGTGGATCAAGCTTGTCTACAAACTGCTTAAGCTGTGTCAATACGTCCGTGTTTGAGGCAAATAATACACTCACGCCATGCGTTGCAACATCGTCTAAAAGAAGCTTTAAGTCCTCCAGTACAAGCTCAACAATCGACCATTTGGACCATGGTTGCAGTAGCCATTTGGCATAGTCACCATTTGGCGTAAACTGCTCTAAACTCCGAATTTTGTCTAAGTCTAATGTGCTTAATGCACTAACTGCGTGTTGCAATGCGGTCAAATCAAACTCAGGTTGCTCTACTGGCAATAACTTCGCCGAACTAAAATTTAAGCTTTTTGCAATCAGCTCGGCATAATGATCGACTGATTTCAAATTTTGACGTTGTATCAGTAAATTAATGGCATCTTGTGATTGTTGCTGAATCCATTCACGCAAGGTGTCATGCACCAATTGTTGAATATACACGCTATCATCATTGGTGATTTCAGCACGTTCAATTTTGCCACTTTCAAAGGCGAATTCACGAAGTAGGTTTTGGCTAAAGCTGTCCAAGGTCCCCACAAATAGTTCATCCAGCTGATCCAACACCAATTGCAAGCGATCACAGGCATAGCCTATCTGATGTGCATGACGTTCTAAAATCACTTTCACCAGTTCATCTTTTTCAGCTTCAGCTTTGACCTGTATTACCGCCACTTGTGTGCTTCTTAAACTTTCAAGCAGACTCAACACTTGATATAAACGCTGGCGAATACGGCTTTTTAATTCTGCCGCCGCTTTTCGGGTAAATGTGGTTGCAATAATTTGTCGCGGTAAATATTTTTCCAACAAAATACGTACCATCAGGCTCGATAAGGTAAAAGTTTTACCCGTACCCGCCGAGGCTTCTATCCAATGTAAGCCCTGAAAATGCATGTTGCGGATTGGATTTTCAATTTCCTGAATATTCATCATTTACTCCGCAGTTTGATGCTGAAAAATCGGCTGATACAGTGCATAGGCAAATAATTCACAGCAATGCTCCAGCAACTGTTTACTGTCCTGATCACGTAATATAAAGGCCCAATCCAGATGTGCCTGATTGGCTTCATCGAAACGAATATCAAAAGCACTATAATCGCCTGCAGCCGTCCATTTTTGTTTTAACTGTTCGATTTGCTCAAGCACTAAAATGCCTGCCTCTTTTTCAATCCAGCGCACACCGCGCTCATTGCCTTTACCATTATTTTCTAAGGTAAATGCACCACTTTTTTCACTTGCCAGCAATAAATTGGCCGGTAAAACCAAAGGCCGTTGTTGTCCATAGCGCCAAGCCTTGAGCCACGCTTGAATGTGCACGCGCGCTTGCGCAGGTGATACCCCCTGACAATACACCGTAAGGTCACCACATACTTCTATACGTTGATAGCTTTGTGTCTCTTGCTCGGGCAAGCTATGCAACCAAAGCAAATATTCCAACCAAATTTGTGCACGGCGACGCCCTCGGGCACTCGATGCCGTCAAGCTCACCCACGTTTGTACAGGCTTGGCAGGTACAGTAATTTGCATTTGTAGATTGGTTTCTAAGCTCAACATGCGCTGAGTCACTGGCGTTAAAGTTGCATCATCGCTCTGGGTCACGGCTTTCACTCGCTCCAGCAAAGCTTCATGCTGTTGTAAGCTACTATTCCAAGTCGCCTCTTTTAATTTACCCACAGGCAATTGATCTAACAGTAAGTCTTCGCTCGCAATTTGCGTCGACTGCAATAAGCTATTGCGTACGGCATATTTTTCTAAACCATCTAAAAGTAAAGGCTCATCCGTAGCCAAACTGTCCTCAGGTTTAGGGTTTACAATGCCTAAGGTTTTTAAATAGAGCTCGGCAGGAAAAGTGACTTGCTTGATCCACTGGCTACTATCTAACTGTAAATCAGCGACTTCAGTCGGCTTAAGGGCTTTGCTGGCCCATGCAGTACGCGCACCCTGAGCCTGTTGTAGTTGCTGTGCCACATGAAACCAGTGGTCTTGATAGCGAATCTTTCGCTCTTGGCGAGTGTGAACAAAATTCTGCAGTTCAAACGGTTGTAGACTGTGAATGCGATACAAAATTTTTAAATTATCTGGCACTTCAATGCCACTATCCAAAGTAGTCAGCAGAGGTAAAGTGCTCTCTGCACGCCCTCCCTGAACGATCACGGCCAAATGACGAATAAATTCTTGCACCACACTCGATGGCTCGCGTATTTCACCATCATTGACATCAAAGCCATTATAAAACAGCCATAAATTATCTTTGGCCAACAACAATGCATCTAAAAATGCGCCTTGTTCATCATCTAAACGTGAACGGTCACCCAAGTGCGATTTCAGCACATCCATTAAGTCAAAAGGCAAACGCACCTGACGGCTTGGGAACTTCCCGCTGTCTAAGTTCAGCATCACAATCAGCTTATACGGCAAGGGACGAATTTGCCCCATTTGGCTAAAAGTAATTTGACCAGTCGGCACAGCCTGATCCATTTGGCTATCAATAGTATTTTGAATTTCTTGTAATAAGTAAGGCAAAGGCAATTGCATGTCTTTGAGTAGCAGTTGCTCCTGCGGGCCCAGCTCACCATCTTCGGTATAGTACGACAGCGTAATTAAGGTAATGTACTTACGCAGTGTATCGCGCACCGCTTTTAAGGCTGTGACGCCATGTTTTTGGTACTGATCTAAATCACGTAGCAATAAATGTAACCACTCTTCAACATTACGTTGAATGCCCATCTCATGCTCTACCAGCCAATGGCGACGTTCGGCAAAATCTTGATACATCGTGATCAAGATATTGATCAACTCAAAATCTTCTGGACGCACATAGGCATAACTTAAAGTATCTTGTAGCATGACATGCTCAGGCACCGCTACGCCAAGTACCAAACGGTCTAAGGCAAATTTAAAACTGTAACGATAGTCCTGATCATTGGCAGCCAAACTCCGCTTTAAATGTTCTTCGTCTAGGCCTCGCTTAAATTTGGCATCACTGAGCAATTCAATCATACGTGCTGCTTGATCGGTACTCAGCGCATAACGGGTTTGCACCGCACCTAAATTCAGCCAATCTGCAAAATCTTCTAGGCTAAAGCGACCTTGGCCTAACTGAATTGGTCCAAGTACAGCACGCCATGCATTTTGTGTATCCAACTGTGGTACACCTGCAATTTTAACAGGCAAATACACACTGTCTTTACGCGTCTGCTGTGCAGTATTTTCAAAGCTCTGCTCTCGTGGTGGCGGTGCAAATACACTGCGAATAAGCGGTTCAAGCTCTTTGAGCTGTGGACTTAACACCAAAATATCATTGGGCTGACGAGGCTGTTCTGGCGTGCTCTGTGATAGCCAATGCACCAATTGATCTTTGAGCACTTCCAACTGACGCAAAGATGAATGGCAAACATGCAGTTGAATCGAATCATCTTGTTCCAACAATTCAAATGATTCAGGTTCTGGCTCAGCCAAATTTAAAATATCAGACTGTAATTTCCCCAGTAAATGCGCTTCATAATCCATTGGGAAAAGGTCATGCCACTCTTCATCTTGCTCACCTGAAGCCAAATTGACCAGCAATGAAAAATGATCCCGAGCTTGCTTGCCAAAACGAGTCAACAGTGGATGTCTGGAATCTTTTTGTTGTCCATATTCCAGCGTGTATTTTTCAAAAAATGCGTCAATTTGTGCAGTGGTTGCTTCAGGATTTTTTTCTTGAAAGCGTTGTTTGAGTTTTACGTCATATTGCTTTTTCCAGTTGGCATCTACGGTGTCTGCCCAGTACTCTTGCGATGGATTGAAGTGCAAAATCAACACATCCATATACTGCCCCAAACGACGTAAAAAACTCAGCTGGCTCGGAGGCAAATCCAGTACTGTAAATAGCACCACCTGTTTAGGCAACGCTTGTAAGGCTTTGACACGCTGTGCAGGATCATCCATCACTTGCCAAAAGTTTTGATCAATACTTTGCATTAACTCAAAGTCAGCATGAAATTCGCTATGCCACAACCAGCGTTGCCATTGCTCAAGTTGTTCGGCTTGTGCCAAAGCAAAGCTTGAAATTTGTTGCTGTTGTACTTGCTCTTCTTTGCTGTCCAAACCAGGAAACAAAGGCCTTGGCATAAAAAATTGCTTATCCAAATCCAGTGGCTGATTGTTGCCCCAATCTTTCAGCCAATTATGTGCACAGTCACAAGACTCGCCCTGCGCATGTTGTTTTAAACAATGTCCACGGTATTCCATATAGTTACTAAATAAGCGTGAGACTTGCTCCGAAACCCAATACAACATGCCTTGCTTTTTGAGCTGTTGCTCCGTGCTATCACTCAGTCTGGACGCGCTGTCATACATACGTTGCACAATGCTATGTAAAGGGTGATCTACAGACAAAGGATTGTTTGCCTGCTGAATAAAGGGTTTTAAAATTTGATAGGTACGCCATTTAATAATTAAGCGTGGAATATTGGCTTTCCGTACTTTTTCTTTATCATCCAATACTGCCTGATAAGCAAACCATTGAAAGGCACGGATCCGCTGATGAAACATGGTATTGGCGCTAATACCTTGTTGTTCTGATAATTTTGTCGTGAGCCACGTTTGCACTGCCATAGAAGGCACAATAAAATGTTGGGTCTTGAGTGCGGCCAAGGGCGAAGTTTCAGCTTGATGGCCTGCTTGAATCATGGCTTCTAATAAGATTTCAACACGCTGACTTTGTATGACGCGAATAGCCATGTTCTCTCCACTCAATAAAATACGGACGCTGCAAAACGATAAAGATTATTTACTATACTTTTATGGCTGTCTATGCGAATTTGAAAACAATATTCAGTATAAAAATCAATTTGAAACGCGTATCTTAAAGTACATTAGCGATCAATACCTTTGATGAGCGCAGAAGGATCTTCACCATGAAAATAGACAATGTTCCAGACTCCATTGATCCAAGCTTAGATTTGGAGGCCATCCGCCAAGAATGCCTAGAGCTGGTAAAAAAACGTGCTTACCTCTCTGCTGGGGTTGCCGTCATTCCCGTGCCTTTTTTAGATGTCGTGATTGATGTCGGTATTTTGTCGCTCCTCATTCCAGAGGTAAATGCACGCTTTGCGCTCGCGCCAGAGCAAATTAGCGTGTTTGACCCAAAAACCAAACAAGTCCATTGGAACGAACTACGCAAACGTGGTGTAGAGTTCTCTGGTTTAGTCGTTGCCCGCACAGCAATGAAAAAATCACTCAATAATGTTGCGGCCAAATACATTACCAAACAAGTAACTAAATTCATTCCGCTCGGTGGCCAAGCCATTGCAGCCACTTTGGGTTATATAGTGATGAAAAAAGTGGCAGATGCCCATGTAGAAGATTGCTACAACTTAGCCAAAAGCATTCAACAAAAACAAATTGCACAGCAAGGTAGTACAACCATCTAATTCGTCCGCTCTTCAAATACATGCTATCGCATAAATGAGCAGGTCGAAATTGATTGAGCACTTGCGCTACACACATAGCGCAGTGCTGACAAAAAAATAAGGGCTAAGCTCTCGGTTAGCCCTTATTATTAGATGTTATTTCATTCCAATTTAAGTACTGTTTTTAGTCTATTTCATCGCGGTACAGCACAAGACTTACTCAACCTTCAATTGCTTTAAGATCGCACGTAGCACGTCTAAGCGTGCAGTATTTTTATCATCCGTTGCAATCACATGCCATGGCGCATACTCCGTATTCGTGCGCTCAAACATGTCAGCAGCCGCATTTAAATAATCATCCCAATGTTCCCGATTACGCCAATCTTCTGGTGTAATTTTAAAGCGTTTATGGGGTGTTTCTTCACGCGCTTTAAAGCGTGCCGCTTGCTCATCTTTACTGATCGCCAGCCAACACTTCACCACAACGGTATTGCTGTTCACCAGATCTCGCTCAAAACGATTAATTTCATCATAAGCACGTTGCCACTCGATCGGGCTCGCAAAGCCTTCAATCCGCTCTACCAATACACGCCCATACCAAGTACGGTCAAAAATGGTGATCTTTTCACTCGGCTGGATTTTGTTCCAAAAGCGCCATTGATAAGGTCGGCGCAATTCATATTTTTCAGGTGCGCCAATGGTATAAATTTCGTATTCACGGGGATCTAATTTTTTTACAATTCGTTTAATTGCACCACCCTTGCCTGCAGCATCCATACCTTCAAAGGCAATCACCACATTTCGGCTATCAAAACGCAGTGCTTTCGACACCTTTTTGCTGAGCTGTTTCAGTTCTTGTTTATATACATCTTTCTCCATAACATCTGTTGCAGGCTTTAATAAAGCTTCTGGAATCGTCGCTTGTTTCCAGCGACCTTTGCCCTGCTTTAAGTGTTCTGGGCAATGTTGTATTGCTCGCAAAATATATTGTGCAAATTGCTGATCACGTTCTTTTTCATCTTCACAATCAATCAAAAACCAATCTTGGGTAAACCTCTGACGTAGCTTTTGCAGATTGTCATATTGTTTTTTATTTCGCCAATCTAGTCCGTGTAATTTATGCCAATGCACTTCACTCGGGTCCATCGTATCTAAACGCTTTTGCAAAGATTTCCAAGACAGATCAAACCAGACTTTAATCACATCGACATTATTATTTTTTAAGTCTTGTTCAAAATTGCGCATGTTTTCGACATATTCATCAAACATGGTGTCATCCATCGGCTGTGATACATGCATGGCCGTGGTCAGCAAATCACTATACCAATTGCCAAACATCACCATCATTTGTCCTTCAGCTGGAATTGAGCGTGCATAAGACTGCCAAAAGGTTTCTTTATGATTAAACGTTCTCGGTGGATCAGCTTTCACCTGTAAAAATCTTGGATCTAACCATTCTCTGAGCTGTTTAACCGCCTCACCTTTCCCCGCCAACTCAATGCCACTCACGAGAATCAACTGACTTTTAGCATTGGTTTTAGCACGGCTGTCTTTCAGGGCATATTGAGCTTCAATCAGTGCCAACGATAATTGTTCTTCATCCATCAACTGAAATTGGTTTTGTTTTGTCGTCATTTTCTATTCGATACTTTATGATGATTTTTTCCAGTATAGCCCTAGTTTTTAATTTTATAGAAGCGCTCAAAAGTGCTTTTAGCCAGCAGTTTTGAAGCATTTTGCAACCAACTGGCTGCGCGCTCTACATTTTTCCTGCAATTTGTCATAGCAGCACATCTCAAGTGCAGCTACTATGTGGTGAACTTGAAAATAATTGAGACACACAATGTCCAAGCTGGCTGTTTTAGACGATCTTTTAGAACTTTATATTCAACTGAACTATCATAAAAATCCTGAGATCCAACAACGCTTGGCCGATGTACAGCTTTGGCAAAAAACACGTATGCAGCGCACCCATGCACAACAATTTGCTGAAAAACAAAATGTACTCATGGCCGAATATTTTTTAAATCGTTTATATGGTGGCCCAGACTTTGATGCCCTTGCAGAGCAAATTGCACGCTTGACCAAATATGCACACAAAGCAGAAAAACTCATTCCAGATAACGCAATTAAAACTGGTACATCAGGCGTCGCTTTAGCTATTTTAGCCGTACAGCTGGACGAACAAGTCGCCATGCAACTACTACAAGACTATCATCCAAACGAAACCTTGACCGATGAAATGATGCGTCAAGCTTATCTCAAGCTCAATCAAAGTGATGACCGCCTAAAACAATTAGCCTTACTCGATGAGCTTGGCAAAAGCCTAGACAAATATATGCGTTCCTTCGTCGTCTACACGGCATTTAAAATGTGTAAAGGTGCGGCCACTAAATATCGTTTTGAAGTCATGTATGACTTTATGCAAGATGGTTTTTCGGCAATGAAGCCCTTAAAATCTGCAGAAAAATTTGTGAAAGAATTTACCGCAACTGAACGCCAAATCGTTGCGAAAGTGCATGCTGGTGACCCCAACCCCTTTCAATAATTTTGGAGCGATGTCAAAGTAAGCATCGCATGAAATCAAGATAATTCTGTATATTATTCATAACAATTGCTTGATGATTGCTGTACAACGCACGAGAATCTGTCATCATGCATGCAATGATGAATTAACCCTATTTTGAAGTTAGGAGTGACTTAATGTCTAATGAAAATCAAAAGCCTGCTCAACCTGAAACTGCAGCACAAAATACAGACAAAGTCAGCCCATTCTTAACCGAATCTCTGCCTCAAGGTGCGCCACAAGGCCAACAACAGTCTCTAGAACAACGCCTTACCGATACACCAGTAACAGGCACCATTCCAAAATACAATCTACCTCGTGGTGCCAATACAGGTAATGTTGGCGCAACAACGCACTTCGGTTATCAAACCGTCAACAGTGAAGATAAGGCACAAAAAGTGGCTGAAGTTTTCCATTCTGTTGCTGCCAAGTACGACATTATGAATGACCTGATGTCTTTTGGTATTCACCGTCTTTGGAAACGTTTTGCAATTAACATGTCTGGCGTACGCCGTGGTCAACACGTGCTTGATATTGCGGGTGGTACAGGTGACTTAGCCAAAGTTTTCAGTCGTGAAGTCGGCCCTACAGGTCATGTCGTTCTTTCAGACATCAACGAATCAATGTTAAACGTTGGCCGTGATCGTTTAATTGATGCAGGTTGCACGAACGTTGATTTTGTCTTGGCCAATGCGGAAACTTTAGAGCCTTTTGCAGACAACAGTTTTGATTTACTCACCATTTCATTTGGTCTACGCAACGTGACTGATAAAGATGCCGCTTTAGCCGCAATGTACCGTGTGTTAAAGCCAGGTGGCCGTTTATTGGTACTCGAATTTTCTAAACCTGTGTTTGAACCTTTCTCTAAGCTCTACGATCTTTACTCATTCACGGCACTTCCGATTATGGGTAAAATCATTGCGAATGACTCAGAAAGCTATAAATATTTAGCAGAATCAATTCGTATGCATCCAGACCAACGTACTCTAAAAGGCATGATGGAAAATGCAGGCTTCCAAAACTGTGATTACCATAACCTCACAGGCGGTATTGTTGCAGTACATCGTGGCTTTAAACTTTAATTCGGTTTTTTAAGGTTCCATTATGTGGTCAATTCTCGCACTCGGCGTAGTGGAAAGATTGATTCATCATGTTATTGATCTGGATGCCATTACGCGCATCCAGTTCAACGCCTTGCAAGGAAAAATGCTCCGCGTCGTGATGGACTCACCTAAACTTTCTGTCGATGTTTTTTTTGATGACGGAAAAGTTCGTCTCGAAGCCACCGCAACAGGACACAGCAACGCGCCATCCATCTTTGAGCAGCGCCCTTTTGATCCACAGAATACTGTGATCGAAGCAACAGCAACCTTGCATGTTGAAAATGCAGTTGCTGCGCTTAAACTGTTGCTTGCTGAAGATGTAGGCACGATTCCTGTACAAGGTGATTATCGTCTTTTACAAGAAATTCAGCGCATCATTCGCCAAGCAGAGCCAGATTTAGCAGCCCACCTTTCGCCATTGATTGGTCCTGCCTTAGCACATGAAATTGCTAAAATTCAATTGGCACCAAAACACTTAAAACAATCCTTACAAAGCCAACTGTTTTTTGCTGAAGACTTCCTCAAAGAAGACCTACATGCACTTGCACCACGTTGGCAAATGGACGATTTAAACCAAGATACACGCATTTTAAATCAAAATTTGGATCGTGCCGAAGCTAAGATTCAGCAACTCCAAAATCAAATTGATGCATTACACACCCCCACTCAACCCTAGGTAAAACTTATATGATTCCGCATTTGAGACGTTTAATCGACCTTTGGCGCATTGCCGCGCACTATAGACTCGACACGTTATTCCCTGCGGAAGAGTTGCCTGAAAAAGCACGCCATGTGTTAGGGTTGATTCGTATGCATCCTGCGGCGTGGTCGAGTCGCGAACGCAAAAATCCGCTGAAGCTCAAAATGGCTTTAGAGGAAATGGGTCCTTTGGCCATTAAGCTTGGCCAGCTGCTCTCTACCCGTCGTGATCTCATTCCACCCGAAGTATTGCAACAACTGGTTTTACTGCAAGACCGTGTCAAACCCTTTGACAACAATGTTGCGAAAATGCGTATTCAGCAATCACTTAAAGCTGATGTAAATACCTTATTTGCACGTTTTGATGAACAACCTTTGGCTGCAGCATCCATTGCCCAAGTGCATACAGCTGCACTACATGATGGTCGTGAAGTCGTGGTCAAAGTCACACGCCCAGATATTCGCAATCAAATTTTACAAGACTTTGAAATTTTAGAATGGCTCGGTCATTTTTTAGAAAAACGCTTAGAAGCTGCCCGTGCACTGCACTTGTCTGAAATTATTCAAGACTATAGACAAATTATTTTAAAAGAATTAGACCTCACTTTAGAGGCTGACAACACCCGTCGTATGCGCCATTACTTTACAGGCTCAAGCATGATGTATGTGCCTGAAGTCTATATGGACAGCAAAGACGTCATGGTGGAAGAGCGTATCACAGGTGTACCAATTTCAGATATTGCAACCTTTGAACGTCTGGGCATGGACCGTAAAGATTTGGCAGAAAAAGGTCTGACCATTTTCTTTACCCAAGTCTTTCGGGATAATTTTTTCCATGCAGACATGCATCCAGGCAATGTCTTTGTGGAAACGATTAATCCTGCAAATCCACGTTTTATTGCGCTGGACTGCGCCATTATGGGTGAGTTATCTAAACATGACCAAATGACCGTAGCACGCATGCTACTGGCCGTCATGAATAGTGACTTTATGCAACTGATTCAAGTGGTACATCAAGCAGGCTGGATTCCACCAGGCACAGACCAAGATGCTTTAGCACGAGAAATGCGTCGGACGGTTGGCCCAATGGTCTCTAAACCAATGCATGAACTGGATTTTGCGGGCATCTTGATTGAAGTGATGGATGTGGCTCGTCGCTTCCATTTGGAAATTCCACCTCAATTAATGCTGTTGCTTAAAACCTTAGTCCATGTGGAAGGTTTAGGCACAGATTTATATCCAGAACTGGATATTTGGAGCCTTGCAAAACCAATTCTAACGGATTGGATTAAAACCCAAATGAATCCACAAAAAAACTTGAAAGAGTTAGGACAAAAAATTCCCGACTTACTTCTAGGGGCACAAGATTTACCTACCTTACTCATTGATAGCTTAAATGGTCTCAAAAACCAATCCGCTTGGAATGCCAAACAATTACATGAGATTCAAACCATACGTTTACAGCTCGAACAGCAACAAAAGCGTAGTTGGATCTTCGGTAGCTTCATTGCCATCTTCTTAGCGATTGCCGTTATTTCTCCGTGGTATATCTCTGTTCTTCTTATTGCACTGGCAAGCTTATTATCTCTTTGGCGAATTTTTAAATAATTTAAAACCAGTATGTTCAGCAAATCATGTGCTGAACATACTGGTTTTTTGTGACATACATCGCAGAATTCAATTAAAGCCTTATAAATATATGTATTTGTAATTTAAATATTTTTTATATCTATTTTCACGGTATTTTTATCTTAATTTTAAAATACGAAATCCAATCAAAATAATACCTGTTAATATTTAAAACAAAATATTTAGATATTTATCCATAAAAAAACATATTAATCATAACTCAATATTATTTTATCTTTCTCATGATTATTACTTTTTGTATATTTTTTGTTTTTTTATTTGATATAAGTTACATCACGTAACCCTTCACTTCGAGATTCAAAATAATGAAGCATAAAACATTAAAACTGTCTGTCTTATCAATTGCTTTAACTTCACTATTAACTGCATGTGGCGGTGGGGGTGGAAGTGATGGAGGCAGCACAACACCTCCTTTCGCATCTAAAACAGTTTCTGGTCAAGCTGTCGATTTCTATTTAAAAAATGCAACAGTCACTTTAACTGACTGTCTGGATAGCAATGGCCTCCCTCTTGTTGAAAAAACAGGAGATAAAGGTGAATTTACATTTAAAACCACTGAAAAATGCCAAAGTTCAGCCATGACTGTGACTGGCGGTACTGATATTGCCACTGGATTAAGCTTCACTGGTACACTAAAAATTCAAAAAACTGATCTGCAAAACTTCAATAGCGCAGCAGTTGTTGTAAGCCCATTAACCACCTTACAAGTGTATGCTGGCTCAGCAGGCATTGAATCATTGTTAACTAATTTAGGCCTTTCTGCTGAAACACTTGCTAAGCTTAAAGCATCTAATTTTAACCTTGCAGGCTTTGATCCTGTTAAAGATGCAAGTGCTAAAGATATGGCAACGATTTTCGTTATTCAGCAACTTGCTAACCAAATTGAAGATAGCTTACAAAGCATTAGTAAATCAGATGGTTCTGTGGCTCTAGATGCAAGCAAAGCAACTGAACTTGCATTTGGTGCATTGGTAAAACAATTATCAGCTGGAAAACTATTTACTGACGGAACAACCAAATTAGATACCACAGCACTGCAGAACCTATTAGCTACTGTTAAAGCAGATGCAACAACAGCCATCAATGACAATACTATTGTGATTGATAACAGCGTTTTAGATCAAATAAGCCATAGTGTAAGCACTGTTGCAGATGCATTAAATACGGTTGTTACTACAGGTGGCAATTTAACCGCTGAAGCCTTACAACAAAAACTACAAAATAATGAAGGTGGCATTCAAGATCAACTGCAAGCAGAGTTACTTACTCCAGTTTATAGTGACTTCAAACTTGCAAACTACGATTTAACTCAGATTAAAGGTTCAGCAACAGCACCATTAGCAATTGGCCTAAGTCAATTAACAAGCAACTTAAATGTTTCATTTAAAATGAAAAATGCAACAACATCATTAAAAGACACGATTAAGCTTGCTTTTGCATTACATGGAATTCGTGGTACTGCTCAAAAAGATTTAAATGTCACCGTAAATAGTATTCAAGCAACTTTTGATAATACGGGCAACCTAGAAAAAGCCATCATTCCAGCTGGTGCGAAAATCACAATTTCGTCGACCATTAATAGCTTGAAAAATGCAACTTTCACGATTGATCAAGATATTAAAGTAAGCTCAAGCAATGGTGCTATTTCACTACAAGCTCTAATTGACAGCAATGCTACATTGAAAGGCTACTACAATCAGTATTATTCAGAATTGGCTACAGGTGATGCAATTAACGTAACAGCATACGTCCTACCAATCTCTTATGTAATAGATGCTGATTTAAATCTGCCAACAAGCCAAGCCAACTTTAATGGCGAAAACTTTAGCGCACCATCGATAACTGCATATTTCAAACTAAATTAATTCAAAAACTAAAAAGCCAGTTTTCGAACTGGCTTTTTTCATTGCTTACGTTTTAGAGTGACCCAGAATTATGCATTTTAAACTTCTTATTTCCTGCACTTGCTTGGTGATTAGCACACAACTAATCGCAGCACCCAATGACCCTTTCTTAACTGCAAAAGACTTTAATGCAAAACATAATGCAGCATTGCAAATGACCTTTGCTATTGATGCTGTTAATGACACCATCGATTTTCTAGACATGCGACAAAGCGAAGGTATTACGGACAAATCTGCGGGTGATTACCAAGGTTTTCATCTTGGGGCAAGCTACCAGATTAACCCACAATGGTCAGTTGAAGGTACCTATTGGCATCGAGAAATTGACTACAGCCAAGACACCAATAAAATTGACAGTGGTTTAATTGCAGCGCGCTATACCCCAGCATTAAATTTAAATAAGAATGATGCACTCACCTTCCGTGCAAGTCTTTGGGGAAATACTGCAAACACCTTAACCAAATCCACCCCAACAAAAGTTAATCAACGTACATTCCAAAATGTAAAAGTTGAAGACCCACAAGATCTTCAACTGCAACTTGATGGTATTTTCTCACGTAAGCTCGACCCAATGAATCAGCTGAATGCTTTTGTTAGTGTGGGCTACAGTAAAGTGGAAGTGAGTCAGCTCCAAATTCAAGCCATGCAACAAGGTTGCTTGATGAATGTAAACATCAATAGTAGTAATCAATATGCAGGCAACTTAGCCCAGCCGTGTAAAAGTGGTTCAATTACTCTGAATGATCTAGCGATAAGTGGTAATGCCAATGAGTTCGGCCTTGAGATTGATAAAGACTTAAATTACGACAGCTATTTCACTAATTTAGGCGCATCGTGGAACTGGCGCTATCAACAATTTGAAAGCCAAGTTGCGTATCACTATCAACGCTTATGGCGTAAGAATATCGACGATCGCGTCAATCAGTTTGGTAATAGCGCAATCAAAGACAACCACACGCTTGGCATGAAATTTAGCTACGATTTTTCACCAACAATCACCGGCTTTGTTCAAGGTGAAATCTACCAAAACAACTTTGTCGGTTATATCCCTTTCGTTTACAACGGGGTAACCGCTTCTCGCTTAGAAAAACGCTATGGCCTTGCCTCTATAGGCCTACAAGCTCGCATGTTCTAAACACTTAAACAGTTTACTTACCATAAAAAATCGCAACTTAATCCCTTGCGATTTTTTATTTTAAGTTAAAGACACCCTTGATCAACACAAGCAATTTACTGGCTGTTTTGTTATGCTCGAACTGCCATTTTTCATATTCATAGCCTATTTATGATCCAAATATTAAAAAAGTCTGCGCCCGCACTTTCGCTTCGGGCTGGGCGTATTGCACGTCAGTTAATTGAAAAAGACGGATTAAATGCGGCCCAAATCGATATGATTCCTGGGGCTGCAGGGGGACCGAAAGGCATTGGCTTAATGGGTCTCGACCAAGCCATTTTTGGTGATTTTCTACCACGTGCCAAACAGCGTCGCTTTTTAATTGGTTCATCAGTAGGGGCATGGCGCTTTGCTGGAATTTTGGCTCAGGGTGAAATTGCTGGGCCTGAACAATTGGCCGAACTTTATATTCATTTGCCTTTTCATAAAAAAATGCGCATTGCAGAAATTGAAAAAATTTCTAGAGATATGCTTCATGGCATCATTGGTCAGCAAACTGAAAAACTGGTTCAGCATCCCGACTATCATCTCACCATTATTGCAGCCAAAGCCTCTCATTTATTTCAAAGTGATCAGCGTCTTGCACTGTATGGTAGCTTGGCCGGTATTGTGGGTGCAAATGCTATTTCACGCGATCATTTAAGCAAATTTATGCAACGTGTGATTTGTCAGCCTTCTCAGTTTCCTCAATTTAAAATGCCAGATGACGCCTTTAAAACCCATTATCTCAACTTCAATGCACATAATGTGGCGGATTGGCTCATGGCTTCTGGTTCTATTCCCGGAGTCACACCTGCAGTTAAAAATATTCAAGATGCGCCATTAGGTGTCTATCGAGATGGTGGCCTGATTGACTATCATCTTGACTTGGCATTTGAAAGCCAAGGTATTGTGCTCTACCCTCATTTCAGTGACAGTATTATTCCTGGCTGGTTTGATAAAATGTTTAAATCACGCCAAGCCAATCCCGTCAATCAGGCACGCACGCTGTTGATTTCGCCTTCACAAAGCTATCTAGATTCATTGCCCTTGGGTCGCCTGCCCGATCGTAAAGACTTTGTTTTAAAAGGTTTAGACCCCGAGCAGCGGATTAAAATGTGGAAACAATCTGTAGCTGAAAGTCAGCGTTTAGGCGATGAGTTTTTAGCCCTAATTGAGAGCCAAAATTTTGCCGATGTCTTACAAGACCTGTAGTTTTGGGCATTCTACAAATTATTTGTATAATCCCCCTGATCTATTGATATGTTGAAAATTATGCAGAAGTTTTTATGGGTCCTGCAATATCTGTGTTTAGCCTTTGGCATTTATCTTGTGTACGGCGTTGCGTTGTCGCTATATACACAAGACTTTGATTTAATGGAACTCGTTTCAGATATTGGGACCATTTTAATTTGTATTGATTTGGCCGTGTTCTTATATACCAGCAAATCCAAGAAAGGGATCAGCATGGAAGAATATGCGAAGCAGCTGGAACAACCACCGACTAAGCTGGTGAGCATCACCCGAAAACTCGGACATTTAGGCATCATGCTGATTGTATGTGGTTGGATTGTGCCCATCATCAATGGCTAATTTTTACGATAAAAAAACCTCCCAACTGGGAGGTTTTTTTATTGCGGTGAAAAGATTACTTAGAACCTTTCACACCTGCTTGTAATAACAATGCGCCTAAACCACCAATTTTTTGCTCTTGTGGTTTTTGAGTGTGTGGTTTCTTCGCTTGTGGGCGATCGCCTTGTGGACGTGCATTCTGCGGACGTTTGCCTTGAGGCTTGCGTTCACCACGTGGCTGATCATTATCACGGCGTGGTTGGCGCGGTGCTTTCGCAGGCGCTTCTGAACCTTCTGGACGCATCGATAAATTCACACGGTTACGTTCAACATCTACGTTAAGTACACGTACTTGTACAATTTGACCTGGTTTCACCACTTTATGTGGATCTGACACGAAACTATTGGCTAATTCAGAAATATGTACCAAACCATCCTGATGTACGCCCACATCAACAAATGCACCAAAGTTCGTTACATTGGTCACCACACCTTCAAGCTGTAAGCCTTCAGTTAGTTGAGCAACTTCAGTAATGTCATCACGGAATTGCGCTGTACGGAACTCAGGACGCGGGTCACGGCCTGGTTTTTCCAATTCAGCCAACACATCTTTAATCGTTGGTAAACCGAATGTGTCATCTGCAAATTCTTCAGCATTCACTTGGCGAATAATTTCAGTATTGCCAATGATATCTTTTACTGTCGTTGCTTTCGCACCTACAATTTTAGCAACCAATGCATAAGATTCTGGATGAACTGCCGACGCATCTAATGGTTCTGTACCATCTTGAATACGTAAGAAACCTGCTGCTTGTTCAAAAGTACGCTCGCCTAAACGTGGTACTTTCTTCAAGTTTTGACGGTTATCAAAACGGCCGTTTTCTTTACGGAAATCTACAATTTGCTGTGCAATCGATTTATTCAAACCAGCGATATAACCCAAAATTGCAGCAGAGGCCGTGTTTACATCCACACCAACAGAGTTCACACAGTCTTCAACCACAGCTTCAAGTGTTTTTGCCAAACCAGTTTGGTTTACATCATGTTGATATTGACCTACACCAATAGATTTTGGATCAATTTTCACTAGCTCAGCAAGCGGGTCTTGTAAACGACGTGCGATTGAAACCGCACCACGAATAGATACGTCTAATTCTGGTAATTCAGCAGATGCCAATTCAGATGCTGAATACACCGATGCGCCTGCTTCTGAAACTGATACACGTGTCAATTTCAGATCGCTGTTGGCTGCCATCATCTCTGCCACAACTGCTTCTGTTTCACGGCTTGCAGTACCGTTACCAATCGCAATCAGATCAACATTAAACTCACGGCATAAACGTGCAAGTTCAGCAATTGAGCCCGCTTTATCGTCTTTAGGTGCAAATGGGTAAATTGTGCTATGTGCAAGTACATCGCCAGATGCATTCACTACTGCCAATTTAACGCCCGTACGGATGCCAGGGTCCACGCCCAGTGTTGTACGCGCACCTGCAGGAGCAGACAACAACAAGTGACGTAGATTTTCAGCAAATACGTTCATTGCTTCAGCTTCAGCAGCTAAACGCTTTTCAGTCAACAATGAATGTTCGATGGCAGGACGCACCTTGCCTAACCAAAACAATTTTGCTGTTTGCTTTAAATAATCCTGACGGCTTTGTGGCTGGATCGTCTCTAAATCATATTCAGTTTCGATGCGTGCTAATGGTGCTGTATCTTCACCATCTACCTTTAAGCCCAAGACATTTTCTTGACGGCCACGAAGCATTGCCAGTAAGCGGTGTGATGGAACTTTGTTCAGACTCTCTGAAAAATCAAAATAGTCGCGGAACTTTTTGCCCACTTCTTTTTTCTCATCACTCGCCACAAGGCTTTTCAATACTGCAGTTTTTGCAAATGTATCTTTTAGCGTAGTGGTTAAAGCAATATTTTGTGCCCACTCATCAATTAAAATATGCTGAATTGCATCTAATTGACTTTCAGTATCTGGGTAGTCTGCATGACTAAATCCATTAAGCGCCTCTACTGGATCAATTGCATCTGTAAAAATTTTCTCTGCAATTGGACCTAAACCAGCTTCTTTGGCTTTAAAAGATTTACTCGTACGTTTAGGGCGGTACGGCGCATAAATTTCTTCTAATGCATTTTTGGTTTCGGCTGCAATAACGCGTGCCAATAAGTCTTCTGATAATTTGTCTTGTTCTTTCAGTGATTCAATGACTTTTTCACGGCGCTCATATAAATCACGCAAGTACGCGAGACGCGTATCGAGCTGGCGTAACTGCGTATCGTCTAAGCCCTGCGTTACTTCTTTACGGTAACGTGCAATAAATGGAACACTGGCACCTTCGTCGATAAGCTTGATGGCAGCTTCAACTTGATTTGGACGTACGGCAAGTTCTTTTGCCAACTGCTGAACTAAGTCAGTCATCGTGTATGATTCCACAAGGATAAGTACTAAAAGCCATGATTATAAAGACCAAGTGCATAAAATCCACAATTGTTTTTAATAATTTACACAGCGATTTTGCAACCGATTCACTGCAAATTCATAAAATGTGCTTAAAGTCCTCTATAAACATTGTTTTAACAAAGATCGGCTCAACATACTTTTCGCCAATCCCTGTATATATTTAGTATCTATGTCTTGATTTTAACTGCAATATTTGTTGCTTTAGAACATAGTAAATAGATATGAATGAATCGTATACTCAAGGCATACCTACTTTTGTTTACGATGACAATAAAGAATAAAGGAGCACATCATGAGTTTAGTTGTACCTGCTGAAAAAACAGATGCCGTACAAACCGAAACTGACCGCGTTGAACGCATCCTCGTTGTCGATGATGATGTGCGTTTACGTACGCTTTTACAGCGCTTTTTGGAAGATAAAGGCTTTGTTGTAAAAACTGCACACGACGCAACTCAAATGGATCGACTCCTTCAGCGCGAACTGTTCTCCCTCATTGTGCTGGACTTCATGCTACCTGTAGAAGATGGTTTAAGTATTTGCCGTCGTTTACGTCAATCTAGCATCGATACGCCCATTATTATGCTGACTGCACGTGGTAGTGACTCAGATCGTATTGCTGGATTAGAAGCTGGTGCAGATGACTATTTGCCAAAACCATTTAATCCAAATGAGCTTTTAGCCCGTATTCGTGCTGTATTACGTCGCCAAGTACGCGAAGTACCTGGTGCACCAAGCCAGCAAATGGAAGTAGTTTCATTTGGCCCATGGTCACTCGATCTTTCAACACGCACCCTCACCCGTGAAGGACAAGTTGTAACGCTCACCACTGGCGAATTTGCTGTATTAAAAGCTTTGGTACAGCATCCACGTGAACCGCTGACCCGTGACAAATTAATGAATTTAGCACGTGGTCGTGAATGGGGCGCAATGGAACGCTCGATTGATGTTCAGGTATCGCGCCTGCGCCGTTTAGTGGAAGAAAACCCAGCCCGTGCACGCTATATCCAAACGGTTTGGGGCGTAGGTTATGTTTTCGTTCCAGATGGCGCGGAATAAAAAATTGGCATAAGAGTCAAATCACTGGCTCTCATGTCCGGAAATGCCATTCGCTGCTGTTTGAGCCGCTTGAAATTGAATTTATAAAACTAAAGTGCGCGAGTTCAGCGAATGGCAAAAATTTTGGTTACTTTTTTTAAAAGTAACATAACGAACTCCTTCCAAAGAACGTTCCAGCAGTAAGATTCCATCACAAAGAACAAAAACTGCATTTCAAAAAATTTGCTTAAAGGATTTCTGCGTGAAACTCGAACCCATCGACCCACAGGAGTTTACCGACTACGTTACCTACTCCGAAAAAAAACGGACACCTTGGGAACGCTTCCTAGATAAAATCAAACCCCGGTCTGCAGCTATGCGCACCACGGTTTTAGTCTTATTTATCGTATTTTTCAGTTTATTTATGTCGCTGTGGTTCTTTTGGCGCACCTTATATTTACCAGAAATTCAACAACATGCACGCTATTTGGCTGTTGAGTTAGAAATTATCAACAATCCACAATTACGTATTTTTCACAACAATGCCGAAGTCGATGTGGATAATTGGCTAAAAAATCGAGTCGGGATCGAATACATTACCGATAAAAAAGAATTTCCAAACGTTAAAGATAAAGTCATCGCTGAATTCTTTACCAATCAAATTGAACAAAAATTGGCAAAGGAAATGCGCATTGACAATGCCACGGTTTATTTTCAATTTAAACCAGACCCACGTATATGGATTCAAACCCCAGAAATGAATGGCAATTGGGTGCGTGAGCCACTCAAAACCTACGCCAACTATAGCCCTGAACTTATTTTAGGCTGGCTACTCGGTATTCCACTTATTGCTGCAGTTATTATTTTAACCTTGGTGCGTCAGCTCAACCGTCCGCTTGCACGCTTACAACACGCAGCCAATAGTTATAGTAAAACAGGGAGTGCGCCCTATTTAGAAACCAATCATGGACCACAAGAAATCCGTGAAGTGAACCAAGCATTCAACCACATGATCTATACCTTAGACCAAACAGAACGTGACCGTCGCATTATGTTGGCAGGGATTTCACACGACCTGCGTACACCGCTCACGCGCATTCGGCTCAGTGCAGAAATGATGCCAGATGATGATTTTTTAAAAGAAGGCTTGATTTATGATGTCGAAGATATGGATGCCATTTTAAATCAGTTCATTTCTTATATGCGTGATGGTTCTGATGAAGAACCTCAAGACACCGATATTAATATGTTGCTACAAGAGCTCGTCATCCAGTTTAAGCCACTCGATATTCGTTTCGATGCACAAGACCTTCCCGTTATTCAAGCCCGTAGCCTTTCACTCAAACGCCTCATTGGTAATTTAATCAACAACTCCAAGCGTTATGGTGCTGAACCAATCGAACTTGCAACCAGATATGAAGGTGACCATATCCTGATCAGTGTGGCTGATCATGGCGAAGGGATTCCTGAAGATCAAATTGAAGACCTCATGCAACCCTTTGTACGCGGTAATGATGCCCGCACAATACAAGGTAGTGGATTAGGTTTGGCCATTGTAAAACGAATTGTCGATATTCACTCTGGACAACTTTCAATTCATAATCGGCCCGAAGGCGGACTAGAAGCGATCATTTCCTTACCGCTCAAAAAGCTAGAAAATGATGAAGTTTTAAACATCAGTCCATTGGAAAAAATTAAACAAAGTTTTACTGAACGCTTTTAACAAGCGTTCAAAAATACAACAAACAGTTTTGTATACTACTTAAACAACTGTTTTTTTAGTTTTAAAAATCATAAAGATAAAAACCATAAATAATTCTTATACCCGCATTTTTTCAAAAAATTAGACCTTAGCCTAACAGGTATGCAAAATGGCTTTTTTGATCGGTACAATCCGTATCAGTTTTGAGATTTTAATGAGAGTAAAAGATGTCTTTAGATCGCATCCGTTTAGCGTCACTTCACGATAAAGTCATCAGCGCGGCAAAAGCTGCTGAATTTATTAAAGATGGCATGACTGTAGGTATGAGTGGCTTTACCCGTGCTGGTGAAGCAAAAGCAGTGCCTTTGGCCTTGGTTGAACAAGCGCATGCGAACCCGTTAAAAATTACTTTAATCACGGGTGCATCTCTAGGCAATGACTTAGATAAAAAATTAACAGAAGCAGGCGTACTTGCTCGTCGTTTACCGTTCCAAGTAGACAACACTTTACGTAAAGCAATCAACAAAGGCGAAGTGATGTTCATCGATCAGCATTTGTCTGAAACTGTTGAGCAAATGCGTAACCTTCAATTGAAAAAGCCTGATGTTGCTATTATTGAAGCTGTTGCAATCACTGAAGACGGTGGCATCATTCCAACAACGTCTGTAGGTAACTCTGCAAGCTTTGCGATTTTTGCTGAAAAAGTAATTGTCGAAATCAACACCAACTTAAGCCCAGCTTTTGAAGGTTTACACGACATCTACATCCCTACTTACCGCCCAACACGTCAAGCAATTCCATTGACTCATGTTGAAGAGCGTATTGGTACACACGCAATTAATATCGATCCTTCAAAAATCGTAGGTATCGTATTTAACAACGAATTACATGATTCTCCATCAACAGTGACTGCACCAGATGATGAGACTCAAGGTATTGCCAATCACCTGATTGCATTCTTTGAAAAAGAAGTTGCTGCTGAACGCCTACCGAAAAACTTAGGCCCGCTTCAAGCTGGTATTGGTTCAATTGCCAATGCAGTATTGACTGGTCTTAAAGATTCAAACTTCGAAGACCTCATCATGTACTCTGAAGTTCTTCAAGACTGTACATTTGAACTTATCGATGCTGGCAAAATGAAATTTGCTTCAGGTTCGTCAATTACACTTTCTGCAAAATACGGCGAAAAAGTATTTAACAATCTTGAAGCGTACAAAGACAAATTAGTACTTCGTCCACAAGAAATTTCAAACCATCCTGAACTTGTACGTCGTTTAGGCATCATCGGCATTAACACTGCGCTTGAGTTCGACATTTACGGCAACGTAAACTCAACTCACGTATGTGGTAGCAAAATGATGAACGGTATTGGTGGTTCAGGTGACTTTGCGCGTAATGCTCACATTGCTATTTTCGTAACAAAATCTATTGCGAAAGGTGGCGACATTTCATCAGTAGTACCAATGGCATCTCACGTAGACCATACGGGTCATGACGTAGATGTATTGGTAACCGAGCAAGGCCTAGCAGACTTACGTGGTTTAGCACCTCGTGAACGTGCTCGTGCAATTATTGATAACTGTGTACACCCTATGTACCGCGATGCATTGAATGATTACTTTGCACGTGCATGTGCAAAAGGCGGTCAAACACCTCATCTTCTTCGTGAAGCGCTTTCTTGGCACTCTAACTTTGAAGAGCAAGGCCGTATGTTGGTAGATGCAACAGAAGCTAAATCAGCTTAAGCATCTCTAGCATGTAAAAAAGCACCCTCTTCAGGGTGCTTTTTTTATGGCATGTGCACTCAGAAAAACTGAAGCATCAATAGAATTTAATTTCACTAGCAAGCTGATTACCTAAGCTCTTCATTCCATCAAAATTCATATCACACTCGATGGTTCCAATAGAAACCACATTACGCTGTATTGATAACCAAAGTTCCCCTTTTTCATTAACCTGAAACAACTTACCAAAGGTCGTGGCCTCTGCAGCCGCTTGAGCAGACGCTGGGGCAAAAAATTGCTGAATCTGATGGCGAATAACATCTAAGTTCAGACCATAAGGATCTTCAGTCGACATATTGCTCACCCCCTGCCCAATCACCATACTTAAAGCATCATTATCCAACGACATCATTGTAGGTGATGAATATGCCGCCATGGATTCAAAAGACAAACCGACAACCAAACCAATAAAAATAGATCGTTTAATCATAGCGATTCCCTCATATCGTCAAATTAGCGCCCAAAGCTTGATAATTAAGGGCGCTAAGTTGTATCTATTCAGTGCTTAAAAAATACGGCACAACATGAAAAAAAAATTAATTAGCAAAGCTAAAAAGAAAAATTACCCCTAGGGGATGAGGTTCTTTTCATTTTAATTAGGATTTAATTTTTAGCATAATAATTAACCATTTATCCAGAATGTTCAGACCAAGTGTTATATTTTTTCTTTTTGTTCTGATTTTTTAATTAAGTTTCTCTATAAATTAAGTGGACATTTCTTATTTTTAAAAACATCCAAAGATGTGCTGTATTTTTTTATTTTCTAGCTCTCAAATACGCTTTAAATTCTCAAGCTCGCCCCAATAATTTATAAAAACGATTGGTTGAGAAAAATTATGCGCGTTGATATTTGGTCAGATGTGGTTTGTCCATTTTGCTACATTGGAAAAAAACGTTTAGAGAGTGCGGCTGAAGAAGCAGGTGTCGAATTAGAAATTCATTGGCACAGTTTCCAACTTGACCCAGAAGCACCAACACGCCAAACAGTTTCCAATTCAGAACGCCTTGCACAAAAATATGGTCGCACAGTCGCTGAAGTTGAAGACATGCAACGCAATATTGCCAGCATGGCTAAAGAAGAAGGTATTGAATTCAATTGGGAAAATGCCAATTCAGGCAATACATTTAATGCCCATCGCCTGATTCATTTAGCGCAAAGCAAAGGTCTGGGTAATGAAGCGAAAGAAGCTTTATTTTATAGCTATATGACCCAAGGTCTTGCCATTGGTGAACGCGAAACCCTTGAAGATGTGGCTGCACGTATTGGCTTAAACCCTGTTGAGGTTGATGATTTGCTCGATTCAGATGAATTTGCTGATTTTGTGAAATTTGATGAAGAGGTTGCACGTGAGCAACTCAAAGTTACGGGTGTACCATTCTTTGTATTTGATGAAAGAATTGCTTTAGCTGGTGCGCAACCGAAAGAAGTCTTTTTACAAGTGTTAGATAAAGCTACTGCTCCACCTGAAACAAAAAATGCAAATCAATGCAATGATGATCAGTGCGAAACTCCTGAAAACTAAGTTCATTTTCATGTGAACTCAAATTTCAAAAAAAATTCTCTATCCGTAGGGAATTTTTTTTGCTTTTAGCTCCTCAAATTCTGCATTTGTCGCCAATGGTTAGATAAGAGACCGCGTGATGGCAGACCACCAGCTTAAACCTGTTTCAATGAGCATATTTAACACCAGCACCAAATAATCACCCACCTATTCTGCAACTGAAATAGCTCAATATAAACATTCAACGAAACTGTTGTTTCGCTACATCATGCATGAGCAAATTCAGTAAAACTCCCTCTCTATAAGATGAAGCTTTTAACTGTAAATGATGTATTTTGCATCAATAAATTAAGCCTTTAGTTCTTGTATTTATTCCTAAAACCAGAAGTAAAAACTATAGAGTAATAACTCTAACACTATGTTTTATATTATATATTTATATTGCCGTTTATCTTGTATTGCCGAAACGATCATTTTTTAATATACCACTTTTGCTATTATTTTTATGTTTTTAAGATTTACCTTTTCTCCTTACTCAAGATCGTTGAGTATTTGATTGTTAGGATATTGTGATGAACGCACTTCAATCTATTTTGGCTGTTTCTGTTTTAGCTCTTTCTTCTGCTGTATCTGCTCAAATCGTATACGTACCTGACTTCCCTGTTAAAAAATCAGTACAAGCTGAAACTGCAACAGAAGTTCAAGCACCTGCAGCTGATACAACAGAGACACAAAAAGCGGCTTAATCTATTTAACTAGATTTTTCCATTAAAAAACCAAGCATCCTTTATGGAGCTTGGTTTTTTTATTGCTTTTATTTTGTGTAAGCATCAATCCAAAATTTTTATTTGTATTTTTAATTGCATTTTTTCCATGCAAAACTACATTTCAATATGACCATATTTGTCATCATAGCATTCGCATCATGATGACAATTTTTTACCCTAAATGACTAAAATTTCACTTTTTTATTAAAAAATGATCAATATTTTTAAAAATTCATGCAAAGAAATGCGGATTGTTATTCCTGTTTCCATTTACCTCACTCTATAATCAAAACTTCTTTTTTATAAATGTCTTGTCCATCAGGCGGCGTTATGCAAGAACTACAAGCATTGATACAAGGTAAAATTTCTCCCTTTGCTATTAAAATTGATCATTTAATTGAAATGGCAGAAAAATACCCAGAACCCAATTCGTCAGAATATAAAATAGTGGAACTTGCCACCAATATTGTACTGAGCGCTTATTTAGAAAAAACACAAAAATATTTTTAAGGGCATCGTAGGTATGAATGTATTAGAAAAAGCACAGCTCCTTAAAGAACTCCATGATTTACTCAATCATTTAGAGAATCGTAGCCTTAATTTTTTTGAAATTGCCAAATCAAAGAATAGAATTAAGCAAATTTTCAAGCTATGCGATGAACCTATTTTTCATAAGCAACAAGCAGAATTTAAACGCCGCTCAGAGCCTAAGGCTTCTGCCATTGAGTTTGCTCAACAAAGTGCTTATGCACTGAGTTTTGTCGGCTATTTTGAACAAGAAGATGCCCTATTAGAGCAATTTGGCTCACAACATCAGCTAGGCTGGGGACTTTTACATCATAGCAATGCAAGCTGGAAAGTGATTGTTTACACCCCCCAGCTGACGCAGCCATGGCAAAGCCCGTGGGGAACGCTAGAACAGAGTTTTGCAGTAATGCAGACCCAGCATACCGAACATGGTCTATTGACCGATGAAGCATTATTACACGCGCAGCAAATACTACCATTGGATAGTGTTGTTTCTCATGAGATTGTTACAGAAAACACTTCACCTTATTGTTTTGATGAAGTCATTAGCACTGAAACAGATCCTTTGACTGATCCGGCCCTCATTCTAAATGATGAACCCGAAACAACAGAAGCAGAAGCAGAAGCAGAAGCAGAAGAGATTAGCTTAGATGCCGATGTACCTACACACACCGAATTCAGTGTGCATACACTATTAATCCCCGACCCTATCCTCGAGTTTAAGCCAACACCGATCGAAGAACTCACGCCGATGCCAGTGGTGGAGGTATTGCCAAGTCAGGAATTTACTGCACCTGAACAAATCGCTTTATTTAAACTCAAAGCAACAGTACAGGTCATCTCCCCCAAAACAGCCACTGAAGATGTTTTATTACACTTAAACATTGAAAGCATGCCTGAGCTTGATCAGCATGCCACGCTGATCATGCATGCCAATGCCATTGAGACATGGCAAAACATGCCAGCAACCTTGGCTGAACAAATCGATAGTGATAATAAATTTATTAAGTATATTTTGCTATTTGGTGCACATGATCATAGCGCTGCCATGCGCCTATTAAATCAATATTGTCGCCATGCTAATTTGCATATCGCAGCCATTAAAGAGCTGAGCCTCAATAGCTTAGGCATGGACTTTACAGATGCCGATTTGCTATTTCGTGCTTATCAGCAACGCGCTCATTTACTGTGGTCGATGGATCATTACTATCCTTATATTCCAGCGCATTTGGTGCATACCCAAAAATTCATTCTATTTGAAGAAGCAGCTGCAACACGTCAAACCCCTATTTTATTGCTCTTAGAACGGAATAAGACCCGAGTGATTCATGGCGAAAATCGAATGGCCTTTGATCATTCAGAATCTGCCTACCCTTACTTGTTGCTCAATCGCCAACAAGACATCACATGGCAACGCATTCACAATATTATTTTGGAGATGCCCCAACCGATTGATGTTTTGACCCTGTATCAAACCCTCAAACAAACTGAGCTGGAATAATTGCTGTCTTTTTGTATATTGCCTTGTTTTAAGTCAGCTTTTTCACCACACTAAAAAGATGATCATTAAGTACAAGGGATAAAGTCGAATGCGAACAATAAAAAAACCTTTTGCTTATAGCCTATTTATTTTTAGTGCGAGTTTAAGCTGTATGTCCAGCTTTGCAGCCGATACAGCAAATCCGCCCACTGAAATGACAGAGACTGATAGCACAGAACAGGGATTGTTATATCAAATACCACGCTTGATTGATGCAACACCAACAGTATTCCCTGAGCAATCTGAAGAGAGTACAGTACCCACCACTTCAGAAACTGAAAATTCGACATGGCCCGATCGACAACAAAAAAACATTCGCGAATGGGCCGATCGTACAGCACATAAAATTGATAATTGGTTTGGCGATACCAACCCTAACCACCCAGCGTCTGCAACACTACGGGTCATCTTAGACAGCACATGGAATAAACATGATGGTTATGAGCTAAGTCCTCGAATTCGAGGGAAAATTAAGCTCCCCACCCTAGAGCAAAAAGTGAGTGTGGTTTTTGGTGATGATAGTCTGGACAATGAATTGGCTAATAATGTGGCGATTACCAATGAAAACCCAGCCAGCCAAAATAATAAAAATATCGACAACAAAAAAACCCGTGAAGATAATGGCTCTATTGCCATACGTTGGTCAGAGTTTTCTAAACACGTCCCTTTTACAACCGACTTTGACCTCGGGATACGTTCTGGAAGTGATATTTATGCCCGCTTGAAGGCATCTAAAGATTGGCAATTAGACAATGATTTTAGCTTTCGTGCAGAGCAAATTTACCGTTATGGTATTGATAGCAAAAACTATCTGCGTACCAATTTAGAGTTTACCCAAAGTAAGCCTCATCATCCTATTTTATCCAATCAATTCAACCTCACGTATGCTGATGCACAAGATGACGACTTAAGCTGGGACAATTTTAGTTTTCGTCAACACCAGTTTTTTAAAGGCAATAGCTTTAGCTACGGGCTTTATACCGGGGGTTATTATAATGACAGTGACTTACGCCTAAATAGCTATGGCCCATTTGTATCATGGCGCCAACCTGTATTACGCGAATGGTTTTTTGTGCAAGGTGATTTAAATTATCTGAATGATCATCGTGCTGATCGTAGCCACTTTCTAGGGGCATTGGTTCGTTTAGAGGCGCTGTTTTAAATCTAGTTTTTTAAATGAATCATGCTAAATATTTAGCCTCCCAAAGGAGGCTAAATATTTTGAGTGTGATACTTAATTACTTCAATAACAGACTATTAATACGTTTAATGTATTCCGCTGGGTTTTCAGGTAAACCACCTTCAGCAATCACGGCCTGATCAAAAATCACATTGGCCAAGTCATCAAATTGATTTGATGTCTCTAACTTTTTCACCAACGGATGCTCAGGGTTAATTTCTAAAATTGGTTTACTCTCTGGCACTGCCTGACCTGCTTGCTTCAACATACGAATCAACTGCGGTGAGAGCTCACCATCACCTGTCACTAAACATGCCGGAGAATCAACCAACCGTGTTGTCACTCGTACTTCTTTGGTTTTGTCCTTTAATGAACCAGATAGTTTTTCAATCACTGGCTTAAATTGTTCAGCTGCCTGTTCTAAAGCTTTTTTCTCTTCGGCATCTTGTAAATCGCCTAGATCAACTGCACCCTTCGCAATATTTTGCATTGGTAGACCATCAAATTCTGTCACGAATTCCATCGCCCATTCATCAACACGCTCAGACATCAACAACACTTCAATGTCTTTTTTCTTGAACAATTCCAGTTGGGGTGAGTTCTTTGCCGCAGTTAAGCTATCTGCAGTGACATAGTAAATCGCCTTTTGACCAGCCTTCATACGCGCTTTATAGTCAGTTAATGCAGTGCTCACATCATCATTTGTAGATGTCGCAAAACGTAATAATTTTAAAATTCGCTCACGATTACCAAAGTCTTCACCTAAACCTTCTTTGAGTACTGAGCCAAACTCAGCATAGAAGGTTTTGAATTTCTCTTGATCTTGGACATCTTCAGATTTCGCTAGACCATCTAAGACGGTCAAAATACGTCGTGTATTGCCTTCACGGATGGTCTTCACATCACGGCTTTCTTGTAAAAGCTCACGGCTGACATTTAAAGGCAAATCTGCACTGTCCACCACACCTTGCACAAAACGCAAATAGTTTGGAATCAGGCTATCTGCTTCATCCAAAATAAATACACGCTTCACATACAGCTTAATGCCAGCTTTTGCTTCACGGGTAAAAATATTACTGGCCGCTTTGCTTGGGATATACAGTAACTGCGTATATTCTGTATTTCCTTCTACGCGATTATGTGCCCAAGCCAATGGTGCTTCGTAGTCGTGGCTTAGATTTTTATAAAATTCTGTATATTGTTCATCTGTAATTTCATTTTTATTGCGCGTCCATAATGCACTGGCTGAGTTAATCGCTTCCCACTCATCCGTTTTTACATATTGACCGCCAGCTGGCGCTTCACCTTCTGCTGATTCTTCTTCCTGCCAAACTTCTTTTTGCATTTCAATTGGTAGGCTAATATGATCAGAATATTTATTAATAATTTGCTTTACTTTATAAGACTCTAAATACTCCAACGCATCGTCACGCAAGTGCAAAATAATGTCTGTTCCACGTGAAGCCTTACTAATCTGTTCAACCTCAAAATCACCCGTACCACCGCTAATCCAGCGTACACCGTCGGTTGCCTCTTCACCTGCACGGCGTGATTCCACCGTAATTTTTTCTGCAACAATAAAGCCTGAGTAAAAACCCACACCAAATTGACCAATCAATTGAGCATCTGACTTTTGATCACCTGTGAGTTTAGACATAAAATCTTTGGTGCCAGATTTAGCAATCGTCCCTAAATTATCAATGGCTTCTTGCTGGCTAAGACCAATACCATTATCTGAAATAGTGATGGTTTTATTGTCTTTATCTAAGCTAACGCGAACATGCAAATCTGGATCATTTTCGTAATATTCAGGATGGTTAATACCTTCAAAACGTAATTTATCGCATGCATCAGAAGCATTTGAAATTAATTCGCGCAGGAAAATTTCTGGATTTGAGTATAACGAATGGGTTACGAGATGCAGTAGTTGGGCCACTTCTGCTTGGAAACTGTGTTTTTGGGTATTCTGCTCGCTCATTGCTTACTCCTCATATTCATGAACAATTTTTTTATTAACTGTGTATATGAATGGAGTAAGTTTGCTTTTTTTCAATCCTCTACTGCTGATTTTTTCAGCATTAAAATGGACCTTTTTTATAAATGCGCTCTAAATATAAATCTAATTTTTGCTGGCGCATTTTATACACGTCCGTTAAGCAACTGACATTATCTAAACATTGGTCACGTAAGGCCAACCATTTGAATTGCTCATCTTGAATCAAGCCACGTGTACCCATAGGCACTAAACGCTTCACAATGCTGTATGTCGTCGCCATTTTAACATCAGCATCATTTAATCCCCTATGCTTACAGATCGCATGTTCTGTTGTGGTATTTGCTCGGGCACAATTAAAACTGGCCGCTTGAGTATTGACTGCAACTAAAGCAAAACCGATACAACTTAAAAGCACCACAAGCTTCATGCTCATCCCCAAATAAATCTGTACATTTTTCTTATACTGTAACAACTTAGCTGAAATTAAACAGGACAAATCTGCTCAAATTACACATGATCAACATATAGGCAAATAAAAAGCCCCGTCTAATGACGAGGCTTTTACTGCAAATTCTGTTCTTAGAATTTGTAGCTATAACCCATAGTATAAATCATTGGGTTGATGTCTAAATCGAAGTTTGGAACACCTTCAATTTGCACTTCAGGCTTGATTTGAGCATAACGTGCATCTACAAATACACCCCAGTTTTTCGCATCAGCTGGTTGGTAGTTAAAACCAACTTGACCTGCAAAACCAAAGCTTTCTTTTACGTTAACTTTGCCTAGGCTAGACTTTTCATCCCAAGCAACGAATGCTGTACCACCAACACCAATGTACGGTGTGAAACGTGTACTGTTTTTAAAGTTATACTTTGCTGTAATTGTAGGTGGCAAATGTTTAACCTTCACACCAGCATCTACAGCACCTGTAACATTTACATCATGACTTATTGGCGTTGCTAAAAGTAATTCAGCTGAAATGTTGTCATTAAAGAAATATTCAATTGATGGTGTAAATGCATATTCATGATCTGCTTCAACATTTACTGCGCCGTTTAAAATACTTGTGTCAGAAGTAGGGGCTACCACAGAACCACCAACTTTCACTTGCCATTGACCAGCCATAGCTGATGCAGACATACCCAATAATGCAATAAGAGCAGCTTGTTTTAACATTTTAAAGCAACCTTCTAGAATGAATAATTAATATTAAACATTAGTATTAAAATTATGCAATAACATTATTTAATAATTTATTACACTATTATATAAGTTATTATTAATTAACTATATTTATTTTAATCATAGTATAAAAGTTGGTTTTATTTATCAACCATTATAATTAACTTATTATTTAAAATATACCAACCATTTTAATCAGAATTAATCAATTTAATAATTTTAAACCAACTAAATTCATCAGGTTTAAATAATAAAAAAGGCGATTATATAATCGCCTTTTTATTTATCTTTGAAAATTTTTTAGAGTACCATTGCGGCAATCCAACCAAAGATCATTAATGGAATATTGTAGTGAATGAAGGTCGGGACCACACTGTCTTTCATGTGGTCATGCTGACCATCCATATTAAGGCCTGATGTTGGGCCTAAAGTTGAGTCTGATGCCGGAGAACCTGCATCTCCTAAAGCTGCTGCTGTACCAATAATGGCAATCGTTGCCGCTGGGCTAAAACCAAATTGAATACAAAGTGGTACATAAATAATGGCCAAAATTGGGATTGTTGAGAATGAAGAACCAATACCTAAGGTAATTAATAGCCCTATCAATAGCATCCAAAATGCAGCTAAACCTTGGCTGTTTCCAATCCATTCAACCGAAGCTTGTACCAGTATTGGTACTTGATTCGTAGCCTCAATCACAGATGCAAAGCCCTGCGCAGAAATCATAATGAAACCCACCAGTGCCATCATGCGCATCCCACTGATAATGACATCATCGGCTTCTTTCCACTTAAAAATACCTGCACAGCTTAAGATCGCAACACCAACGAGACCCGCCAAAATCATCGACTCAGATATGACTTGAACAGAAAGCGTAGCAACTACTGCTACCGCAGCCATGATCAAAGTAAATTTAGCGACTTGTGGTTTACCATTTTCATCTGCTTTTACATCAGATGAGATGGTGTGCTGTGATTCCTTAACCTGAACGTCAGCATACTCTCGTGGTTTACGGTAGCTATAAAAAACAGCAATTAATAAGCCAACAAACATACCAAAAACGGGAATAGCCATAGCAGTTGGAATTTGATCATAGCTGATGTTGAAACCGTATGGCTTACCAAAGGTATTGATGTTTTGACCTAAAATATCATTAAGGAAAATAGCACCAAAACCAAAAGGTACCAGCATATAAGTCGCCACAAGACCAAAAGTCAGAACACAAGCAATCAAACGACGGTCAAGTTTTAAATGATTAAATACACTGAGTAATGGTGGAATTAATACTGGAATAAACGCAATGTGCACTGGAATCACGTTTTGTGAACATACGGCGGCTAAAGCGATAGTAGCGAAAATTACGTATTTCACGCGATTCTGGGCTTTCACATTACTGTTACCTTTGAGTTTGGTAATGAGTTGATAAGCCAGTAAATCAGGCAAACCTGAACGCGCAAGTGCCAAAGCAAATGCCCCCAACACGCCATAAGCAAGTGCGATTTGAGCACCGTTGCCTAAGCCACTATTAAACGCTTCGATGGTGCCATGAATACCAAGGCCAGCTAACAAGCCACCTATTACTGCACCAATGATCAGTGCAAATACAACAGGCACGCGTGCCAGCGACAGTCCAAACATGACTGTAATTGCGGCAAGAATAGCAAACATAAGAAAAAAGGGAGTCTGACAAAAAACCATATTTTATCAGAATTTGCTCGCTATTTAGCCCCCTATCGATGAAACTGACACTATTGAAAGATTTACTTAAAGCTGCTGTGATTGCGCAAATTGAGCGATGTAACCTGCAATTTTTTCGGGTTGGCTCAGCACAGCCCAATGATTGGCATTGACTTCAACCACCGATAAATCCTCAACCCATTTAGGTAATTCTTTAATGTAGTCTGGACTGACAAAATTATCATGTTTCAACACAATCGCTTGTACAGGACAGACCGCATGACGTTGTCTAGGCTGAGTTAAGCGGGGAATAAAATTAGCACGGTAAAGCGCAATACCGTGTTTACCATCATGCTGAATATTATGATTCAATGGAAGTTGCTTTTTCCGTTCCAACTCGTCGACGATTTTGCCCCAACGCTCAGGATTGAAAAAATGCCAAGCGCTCGGCGCTACAAATGGCAATTGAAACACTCCGATATACCAAGACTTGCTCAGCAATTTAAGTAAATTAACTTTATTCTCTTTAAACTGCTCTCGTAGCAACAGTGCAGCATGATCTAAGCATGGGCCTGAAATCGTGCTATACGACAGCAAACGGCCACGGAATTTCGCTTCAGTTGCAGATTCCCAAGACTGAATCGATCCCCAATCATGAGCAGCTAGATGGAACGCACGGTCTGGAAGTATCGCATTAACAACACTCTCTAAATCTCGTGACAGCTGTTCTAGGCGGTAATCTCGAATGCGTTTTGGAATACTGGATTGACCAGCACCTCGGACATCATAGGTTACAATATAAAAATCTTGTTGCAATTGCTGAATCACCAGCTCCCACACTTCTTGATTATCTGGGTAGCCATGTACCAGAACCAAAGCAGGTTTTTCTGGATTGCCCCATGTTTTTACATAAAGACGTTGCTGATCTGAGGTGTTTACCCACTGTGTACGTGCTTCCATGATACTTATCCTGTTACTGGCGTTTTATCTTGATGTTCTGGCAATGTAATCAATGCCTGTTTTTATAATCTGTTTTAGTATGATGACAACAGTATAAAAAGAAATTGACCGTTATGAGCCTATTCAAAAAAATTATGACAATACCCATTGTCTCGAAATTCTTACTCAATCACTATGCACCCTATAAAGGCGCTGGAATTGAAATTGATAAAATTGATCTGCCCAATTATCACATTCGGGTCAAAATGCCACTCACCCGTAAAAATCAAAATGTTGTCGGTGTACACTTTGGCGGTAGCTTATATTCGATGGTTGACCCCTTTTACATGCTGATTTTAATGCATCATCTGGGTTCTAAATACATTGTGTGGGACAAAGCCGCCACCATTCAGTTTCTTTCTCCTGGACGCGGTACGGTGTATGCCGATATTCGTTTAGACTTTCAAGAAATTGAGCATATTAAATCATTGGCTGAAAACTACGCACCTGTGCTACGTAACTATAGTCTCAATATTTTTGATGAAGCTGGGCTACGTATTGCTGAAGTTCAGAAGACGCTTTATATCCGTCGCAAACAACCTCACGCACGAAAATAAAAAAAAAAGCGCTTGAACCTTCAAGCGCTTTTGCAATCGCGATTAGCGATTTTGTTCAATTGCAGCACCTGCACCGCCACCAATCGCACCACCAATGGCCGCACCAGCATTGCCACCAAATACGCTCTTACCAACAGCTGAGCCAATCGCACCACCTACACCACTGTAAGTTGCATTACGATTTGAGCCACCTTGTGCTTTACTACCAACTGCTGCACCTGCACCACCGCCAATTGCTGAGCCAGTACCACCACCGATGTTGTTACCCACACCGCCACCAATTGCACCACCTAAGGCAGCTGCACCAATACGCTGTTCATTTGCACTCATGCTTTCGCAACCTGCTAACATTGCAGTTGAGAAGATTGCAATTGAAAGTACTGCTACTGTTTTTTTCATATTCATGTTGAAGTCCCCGCTACTTATTTCAATGATAGGATACGTTTATTGTATGGATAGATACGATTTATATTGTTACGTCTCAGCATGAATTTGCTGTCATTTGTAAAAAAGCCCATCTCTCAAAAGCATTTTGGGGTTAACTATGCTATAAGCCGTTCATTCCAAAGGTAAAGCATCATCCCCTTCACTTAGTACTGTAATATCTCGCGTGACTGTTCCATTTGTGGTTTGGACTGCATGTGAAATTTTGGCACTACTCTTAGGATCCTGACGCTGATCGAGCTGTAAAGTGCGCTTCACGGGTGCAGCATCTTTTTTAAACTCCATACCTTCTGCATCAATTTTTTTACTCTTAGAAATGATTTCACCATCTTGCTTAACCGTAGTGCTCAATTCGATTTTCGAAGTTGGAATAATCACACTGCCTTTTTGTACAACAGGTACTGATAATTGTTGCTCTGAAAAGGTCTCTTGACCATCTTGCAACTCAATTTCACGTGCAACGATGTCTTTACCATGATTGGTCATCTCTAACACCGTCGCACTCACTTGACGAACAGGTGCTTCACCTGCCACACGGCGAATCACTTCGGTCTTTAATACAGGCACAATCGCTTTATCTTGAATTTGAATACTATGTGGCATGGGTGCAGCCATTACAGATGCTGACATAGATAACAATGCAAAAGAAAACAATGAATTACTAATTTTCATATGTATCCCCCTAGTCTTTTAAAGTTATGAATAAGATATAAATTACGTCGTTATATTTTTAATATAGGTAATTTCAAACACAGAATAAAGCTTTATTTTTCACAATAAAAAAGCCACCCGAAGGTGGCTTTTTATTCATTTAAAGGACTAATTAAAGACCGTTAAATTCATCACTAAATGCTTGGCTTAACGCTTGATCTACATCAGAGAAGTCATTGTGAAGCTCAAGCTCTGCAGCTTCTGCTTCTTGACGACGACGTTCTAAATGGTAAGCAAGACCAGTACCCGCTGGGATCAGACGACCCACAACAACGTTTTCTTTCAGACCACGTAAATCATCTTCTTTACCTGTTACAGCAGCTTCAGTTAACACACGAGTTGTTTCCTGGAACGATGCAGCAGAGATGAACGAGTCAGTAGAAAGCGATGCTTTCGTGATACCCATTAATTGACGTTCAAACTTCGCAGGGAATTTGTTTTGTGCAAGAACAGCTTGGTTCTCGCCCATCACGCGGATGTAATCCACTTGTTCGCCTTTAATGAAGCTTGTATCACCGCCGTCAGTGATATCAACTTTACGAAGCATTTGACGTACGATAACTTCAATATGCTTGTCGTTGATTTTTACACCTTGGAGACGATATACGTCTTGAACTTCGTTTACGATGTAGTTGGTCAATGCCACTTCACCTTTCAGACGTAAAATGTCATGCGGGTTTTGTGGACCATCAGAAATCGTTTCACCACGGTTCACATGTTCGCCTTCGAACACGTTAATGGTACGCCATTTCGGAATAAGCTCTTCGTAGATCTCAGAACCATCATCCGGAGTAATTACTAAACGGTTTTTACCTTTAGTTTCTTTACCAAAGCTTACAACACCTGAAATCTCAGCAAGAATTGCATGCTCTTTTGGTTTACGCGCTTCGAACAAGTCAGCTACACGTGGCAAACCACCAGTAATATCACGAGTACGTGAAGATTCTTGCGGTACACGACCAATAACGTCACCCACACCAATTGTTTCGCCATCGCGAACAGTTAGGATTGTGTTTTGTGGCAAGAAGTAGAACTGTTCAGAACCATCTGCCTGATCCAATACAACTGCCGGACGCATATCTTTACCTGACGCAGGACGTGAAGTCACTGGCAAGATTTCGATAGTGGTCATACCTGTTGCATCATCAGTTTTCGAAGTAACAGTTACGCCATCAGCGATTTGGCTGAAACGTACTTTACCCGCGAATTCTGTAACAAGTGGATGTGTATGCGGATCCCAAGTTGCAACGATACCGCCTGCTTCAACAGACTCACCATCTTTAATGATGATTGATGCACCGTAAGGGATTTTATAACGTTCGCGTTCACGACCGATGTCATCCGCAATACCGATCTCACCTGAACGAGATGTCGATACCAAGTGACCTTTTGCGTGTTGTACTGTTTTCACATTGTGGAAACGTACTGTACCTTTGTTACGTACTTGGATGCTGTTGGCAGCAGAAGTTCGGCTTGCAGCACCACCCACGTGGAATGTACGCATTGTTAACTGTGTACCTGGCTCACCAATTGATTGAGCAGCCATTACACCCACAGATTCACCTGGGTTTACCAAGTGACCGCGTGCCAAGTCACGACCGTAACATTTCGCACACACACCGAAAGTCGATTCACAGTTTACAACTGAACGTACTTTAACTTCATCGACACCTTGCTCTTCTAAGTAGTTTGCAAGTTTTTCATCAATGAGCGTATTACGTGGAAGAATCACGTCATCAGAACCTGGTTTCTTCGCATCTTCAGCAAGTACACGACCCAATACTCGAGTACCTAAGTTCTCGATAACGTCGCCACCTTGAATGAATGGAGTCATTACTAGACCGCCAAACGTACCACAATCAGGCTCAGTAATGACTAAGTCTTGTGCAACGTCTACCAGACGACGAGTTAAGTAACCAGAGTTCGCAGTCTTCAATGCTGTATCGGCCAAACCTTTACGCGCACCGTGTGTTGAAATGAAGTACTGAAGTACGGTCAAACCTTCACGGAAGTTTGCTTTAATTGGTGTTTCAATGATCGAACCATCTGGTTTCGCCATCAAACCACGCATACCCGCTAACTGACGAATCTGAGCTGCCGAACCACGGGCACCTGAGTCAGACATCATATAGATCGAGTTGAATGATTTTTGCTTCTCGTCTTCACCCTGTTTGTTTTTAACAGTTGTGTAAGACAAGTTGTCCATCATCGCTTTCGCTACTTGGTCGTTTGTACGCGCCCAAATATCGACAACTTTGTTATAACGTTCGCCGGCAGTTACGAAACCTTGTTCAAACTGTTGTTCGATTTCACGAACTTCAGCTTCTGATTTCGCAATAATCGCTTCTTTGTTTGGTGGAATAAGCATGTCTTCCATACCCACCGAAACGCCAGAACGAGTTGCTTGACGGAAACCCAAGTACATCAATTGGTCAGCAAAGATAACAGTATCTTTCAAACCTAATTTACGGTAGCAAGAGTTAATAATCTTAGAGATGTTCTTTTTCGTCATCTCAACGTTGATTTGTTGGAAATCCATACCTTCAGGTACAACTTCCCAAAGCAAACAACGACCAGGTGTTGTGTCTACAACAATCGTTTGATGCTCACGGTTACCGTTTTCATCAATTACTGTTTGATGCACACGTGCTTTAACACGCGCATGTAGATCAACTTGACCCGTTGCAAGTGCACGGTTTACTTCGTCAGTATCCGCAAACACCATGCCTTCACCTTTGGCATTGATTGCATCACGCGTGATGTAATACAAGCCCAAGACAACGTCCTGAGAAGGTACGATGATTGGCTCACCGTTCGCTGGAGACAAGATGTTGTTTGTAGACATCATTAACGCACGAGCTTCTAATTGAGCTTCAAGTGTTAATGGAACGTGTACCGCCATTTGGTCACCGTCGAAGTCGGCGTTAAATGCCGCACAAACTAACGGGTGAAGACGGATCGCTTTACCTTCAATCAGAATAGGTTCAAATGCTTGAAGACCTAGACGGTGAAGTGTTGGCGCACGGTTCAACATCACTGGATGTTGACGAATTACAGATGCAAGAACGTCCCAAACTTCTGGAGTTTCGCGCTCAACCATTTTCTTCGCAGCTTTAATGGTTGTTGCTTGGCCAGATGCTTGTAGTTTAGCGAAAATGAATGGCTTGAATAATTCAAGTGCCATTTTTTTCGGAAGACCACATTGGTGTAAACGTAAAGATGGACCTACGGTAATTACAGAACGACCAGAGTAGTCAACACGCTTACCAAGTAAGTTTTGACGGAAACGACCTTGTTTACCTTTGATCATATCTGCCAAAGATTTAAGAGGACGTTTGTTCGAACCAGTAATCGCACGACCACGACGGCCGTTATCTAACAATGCATCCACAGACTCTTGTAACATACGTTTTTCGTTACGTACGATAATGTCTGGTGCTGCAAGGTCAAGAAGACGTTTTAAACGGTTGTTACGGTTGATCACACGACGGTAAAGATCGTTCAAATCAGAAGTCGCGAAACGACCACCTTCAAGTGGTACTAACGGACGAAGATCTGGTGGAAGAACTGGAAGTACAGTCAACACCATCCATTCTGGTTTGTTGTTCGAATCTTTGAACGCTTCCATCAACTTCAAACGCTTAGAAGCTTTCTTAAGCTTAGTTTCTGAAGTTGTATTTGGAATTTCTTCACGTAGGCGTGAGATTTCGTTTTCAAGATCGATGTCTTTCAACAAGTCTTGAACCGCTTCAGCACCCATTTTCGCTGTGAATTCGTCACCGTGTTCTTCTAACGCATTGAAGTATTCTTCATCGTTAAGAAGTTGGTATTTCTCAAATGGAGTCATACCCGGATCTGTTACAACGTAAGATTCGAAATACAATACGCGTTCGATATCACGTAGCGTCATGTCTAAAAGAAGACCGATACGGCTAGGAAGTGATTTCAAGAACCAAATATGCGCAACTGGAGATGCAAGCTCAATGTGACCCATACGTTCACGACGAACTTTCGCAGTTGTTACTTCAACGCCACATTTTTCACAAATGACGCCTTTGTATTTCATACGCTTGTATTTACCACACAAGCATTCGTAATCTTTTACTGGACCAAAGATTTTGGCACAGAATAAACCATCACGTTCAGGTTTGAACGTACGGTAGTTGATGGTTTCTGGCTTTTTAACTTCACCGTGAGACCATGACTTAATCATTTCTGGTGACGCAAGACCAATACGGATGCGATCAAACTCTACAGGAGCATGACCGTCTGAATCCGTCTTTTTGCGCATGATATCGAGCAAGTCTTTCAATTTTTTTCTCCGTGTGTCGGGGAGATTTTCACTCTACGACTGGGTCACAAATATTGTTTTTTAACTGAGAAATCCCCCTTGCCCCTCTTTATTAAAGAGGTGAGAAGCACTGCTTCGCAAGGGAGATTAAATGGAACTAATTAGTCACCATTTTTCAGTTCAATGTTGATACCTAAAGAACGGATCTCTTTGGTCAATACGTTGAACGATTCAGGCATACCTGGGTCCATATAATGGTTACCATCTACAATGTTTTTGTAGATACGGGTACGACCTTCAACGTCATCCGACTTCACAGTTAGCATTTCTTGAAGCGTGTATGCTGCACCGTAAGCTTCTAGTGCCCAGACCTCCATCTCACCGAAACGCTGACCACCGAATTGAGCTTTACCACCCAATGGCTGTTGCGTTACTAGAGAGTAAGAACCAGTAGAACGCGCATGCATCTTGTCATCTACCAAGTGGTTCAGTTTCAGCATGTACATGTAACCTACAGTTACAGGACGGTCGAAACGTTCACCAGTACGGCCATCATACAATACTGTTTGACCAGTACGTGAGATGTTCGCAAGTTCAAGCAATTCTTTGATTTGGCCTTCTTCAGCACCATCAAATACAGGAGTCGCTAAAGGAACACCTTTACGCAAGTTACCTGAAAGTACTAAGATTTCTTCATCAGTTAAGCTATCAAGATCTTCTTGTTCACCACCAACTTTGTTGTAAATCTTGTCTAAGAATGCACGAAGCTCAAGTACAGTACGTTGCTCTTGCATCATCTTGTCAATTTGATCGCCAAGACCTTTTGCAGCCATACCCAAGTGAGTTTCTAGAATCTGACCCACGTTCATACGTGAAGGTACACCTAGCGGGTTCAATACGATATCAACAGGTACACCGTTTGCATCGTGAGGCATGTCTTCTACAGGTAAGATGTTAGATACAACACCTTTGTTACCGTGACGACCCGCCATTTTATCACCTGGTTGGATGCGACGTTTTACAGCTAAGTAAACTTTAACAACTTTCAATACGCCAGTTGTAAGTTCATCACCTGTAGAAAGTTTGCGTTTTTTCTCAGCAAATTTCTCATCAATTTCAATGCCCTTCTCTTTTAAGAACACTTGAATTTGAGTTAAACGTTCTGCAATACCTTCGTCAACTGGTTGGATTTCCAACAAGTCTGGAAGTTCTAAACCAGTCAATAAATCTTCTGTTAATTTATCGCCACGTTTAGTTGTACCGCCACCATTAGATTCTTGACCTTTCAACAGGCGAACAATACGTTCACGTGCTGCTTCTTCGAAGATTTTGAATTCTTCTTTCAAGTCTTTACGGTATGCATCAAGCTGTGCTTTTTCAATTGCTTGAGCACGTTCGTCTTTTTCAAGACCGTCACGTGTAAACACTTGAACGTCAATTACTGTACCTTTAACACCTGAAGATACACGTAAAGATGAATCTTTCACGTCAGCTGCTTTTTCACCGAAGATTGCGCGAAGCAATTTTTCTTCTGGTGTTAACTGCGTTTCACCTTTAGGCGTTACTTTACCAACAAGGATGTCGCCAGCAGTAACTTCTGCACCGATATAAACGATACCTGATTCATCAAGTTTAGAAAGCGCAGCTTCACCCACGTTCGGGATATCGGCAGTGATTTCTTCAGCACCAAGTTTAGTATCACGTGCTACACATGATAATTCTTGGATATGAATCGAAGTTAAACGATCTTCTTGAAGTACACGCTCAGATAAAAGAATCGAGTCTTCGTAGTTGTAACCGTTCCAAGTCATGAACGCTACACGCATGTTTTGACCAAGTGCAAGCTCACCGCCATCTGTAGATGGACCATCAGCAAGTACGTCGCCACGTGCAACTTTGTCACCTAAACGTACAACAACGTTTTGGTTAATACATGTGTTTTGGTTCGAACGTGTGTATTTGATCAGGTTGTAGATATCTACACCTGCCTCACCCGCTACCATCTCTTCTTCGTTCACACGAATCACGATACGTGATGCGTCAACAAATTCGATACGACCGCCACGACCAGCAAGTACACACACACCAGAGTCATGTGCTACGTTTGCTTCCATACCGGTACCAACAAGTGGCTTATCAGCACGCAAAGTCGGAACAGCCTGACGTTGCATGTTTGAACCCATCAACGCACGGTTGGCGTCATCGTGTTCAAGGAATGGAATAAGTGACGCTGCCACAGATACAACCTGCTGTGCAGATACGTCCATGTGCGTTACTTTTTCTGGAGGCATACGTACGAAGTCACCTTGGTGACGAACAGATACGAATTCTTCTAGTAGGCTACCATCTGCATCAACTAGAGAATCGGCCTGTGCAATGACAGTACCTACTTCTTCAATTGCAGATAAGTATTCAACGTCATCTGTTACGCGACCATCAACAACTTTACGGTATGGAGTTTCCAAGAAACCGAAGTTGTTACATTTTGCATATACAGAAAGCGAGTTGATCAAACCAATGTTTGGACCTTCAGGCGTTTCAATTGGACATACACGACCGTAGTGAGTTTGATGTACGTCACGCACTTCGAAGCCTGCGCGTTCACGAGTCAAACCACCTGGGCCCAATGCTGATACACGACGTTTGTGTGTAATTTCAGACAACGGGTTGTTTTGGTCCATGAATTGAGACAATTGGCTTGAACCAAAGAATTCTTTGATTGCAGCAGCCACTGGCTTCGCATTGATTAAATCTTGCGGAGACAAGTTATCAGTTTCAGCTTGGCTTAAACGTTCTTTAACAGCACGTTCAACACGAACTAGACCAACACGGAATTGGTTTTCAGTCATTTCACCAACAGAACGAACACGACGGTTACCCAAGTGATCGATGTCGTCGACTTCGCCTTTACCGTTACGGATTTCAACTAATGTTTTTAATACATCAGTGATGTCGCTATTCGAAAGGATGCCTTCAACTGCACGTGATTTTTGGTCTGTACCTACTTCGTAAGGACGACCTAAACGACGGTTGAACTTCATACGACCAACAGGAGACAAGTCATAACGTTCAGAAGAGAAGAACAAGTTATTAAACAAGTTTTCTGCAGCTTCTTTTGTTGGTGGCTCGCCTGGACGCATCACTTTATAGATTTCTACAAGTGCTTCTTCACGGCCAGTTGTTGTATCTGCACGCAATGTATCAGCAATGAATGAACCGCGGTCGATGTCATTGGTAAACAATACGTTAAACTGTTTAACACCGCCTTCAGCCAATTTCACCATGATTTCATGGCTCAATACAGTATTGGCAGCAATTACTTCGCCGTCACGTAAAGCAACGTCTTCAGCAATAATACGCTCGTATAGGTATTCATCAGGCACTGATAATTTTTCTAAGCCAGATGCTTCCATTTGACGAACGTGGCGCGCGTTAATACGTTTACCTTGTTCTACAATTACTTTGCCATCAGCACCAGCAATATCAAACTGCGCCATTTCACCACGTAGGCGTTCAGGCACTAGATCGATTTGGTAGCTACCCATATCTAGGTATACAGGCACTTTCTCGTAGAACATATCGAGAATTTGTTCGTTGCCATAACCAAGCGCACGTAAAACCACAGTCGCAAGTAATTTACGACGACGGTCGATACGTACATAAACAAGGTCTTTCGCATCAAATTCGAAATCCAACCATGAACCACGGTAAGGAATGATACGTGCTGAGTAAAGTACTTTACCGCTTGAGTGTGTCTTACCTTTATCGTGGTCAAAGAACACGCCTGGCGAACGGTGTAATTGAGATACGATTACACGCTCAGTACCATTGATGACAAAAGTACCGTTGTCGGTCATGAGTGGCATTTCACCCATGTACACTTCTTGTTCACGTACGTCTTTGATTGATTTCGTTTCACGATCTTTGATGATCAAACGAATTTTTACACGCATTGGTGCCGCAAAAGTTGAGCCACGAAGAATACATTCGCGCACATCAAATTCTGGTTTACCAAGACTATACTCAACGAATTCTAAAGCAGCATTGCCAGAATAACTTTCAATAGGAAAAACTGAACGAAATGCGGCTTGGAGACCGATATCTTCGCGGTTTTTTGGAGTTTTACCGTCTTGCAAGAAAGTTCGGTACGAGTCGACTTGGATCGCGAGCAAGTACGGAACATCCATCACTTTGGGCAATTTACCAAAATTCTTACGGATCCGTTTCTTTTCGGTATATGAGTATGCCATCTGGAGTCCTCGGAAAGTAAACTGAACCCGCCTGCAGAACGGGTTCAGAAAGAATTACGCAGGCCGATATGGCCACCACTTTTACAAATGCTGCAATTTATAGTGGTATTAAAACGCTTAACAATATTTTTTAGAACTGAAAAATATTGGTAAGCGTTTGATCATTATGTTTATTTTCAATTTGTATGAATTTTATATCATGCAAACAAAAATCGAGCCGATTATTGTAACGCAAAAAGGCTGATGACCCAAGGGGCACCAGCCATTTTCTGGAGCCGGTTATAAAAAAACCGACTCCTCTTAAGATTACTTAAGTGTAACTGTAGCACCAGCTTCTTCAAGTTTCTTCTTAAGTTCTTCGCCTTCTTCTTTAGAAACGCCTTCTTTAAGAACTGCAGGTGCGCCTTCAACCATGTCTTTAGCTTCTTTCAAGCCAAGGCCAGTAGCTTCACGAACTGCTTTAATTACAGCAACTTTGTTCGCACCGAAAGAAGTCAACTCAACGTTGAATTCTGATTGTTCTTCAGCAGCAGCAGCAGCAGGACCAGCAGCAGCTACAGCTACAGCAGCAGCAGAAACGTTGAATTTCTCTTCGAAAGCAGAGATAAGTTCAACAAGTTCAAGAACAGTTTTTTCAGCAACTGCGTTTAGGATTTCTTCGTTTGTTAAAGCCATGAGAGTAACTCCAAATGGGTATTGAATGGTGTGTAAATTGATTTAAGCTTATGCAGCTTCTGACTCGTTTTTCTCTTTGAGCGCAGTAATAAGGCGACCCAATTTCGAAATAGGAGCTTGAAGAACGTTTGCAAGCATAGTAAGCGCTTTTTCTTGGTTCGGAAGATTCGCGATAACGCTAACTTCAGCACCAACGTAAACTTTGCCATCAAATGCAGCAGCTTTAAGTTCAAATGCTTTGTTAGTTTTAGCAAATTCTTCGAACAAACGAGCAGCAGCACCCATGTCGTCTTCAGAAGTTGAGAAAGCTAAGATTGTTGGGCCAACAAGGTTGTCGTTCAAGATATTGAATTGAGTATCTTGAAGAGCGCGTTTAGCCAAAGTGTTACGAACTACGCGAGTAGCAACACCTAGTTTACGAGCTTCAACACGTAGAGCAGTTAATTGCTCAACAGTTAAACCTTGGTAGTCAGCAACAACAGCAGCAAATGCAGTAGAAGCAACTTCAGTTACTTCAGCTACGATCTGTTTTTTGCCTTCGATAAGAAGAGCCATTGTAAAACCTCCTAACGGTGATTTATGCACCTATACAGATGCACTCCCAATTCGTAAATCCAATTTGGATTTACACGCGGAGGAGGAACAAATCACACCACCGCGTCTACTCAGGCTGGAGGATTAAGAAAGAAGCATAAAACTTCTCTCGCCCGAGGTCTTTGACGCTGACAAATTTACATTTATCAATTCAAAGTTCGCCTAAGTTTGCAAAATACGACAGTGCGTTTCTTGCGTAAGTTTTAAAGCAGTGCTTTAAAACTTACTCAGGGCTTTAAAATTCTGTAATAAGTCGAAACTTATTTAGAAACGTTTGCTACATCAACGATCAAACCAGGACCCATAGTTGAGCTCAAAGTGATCTTTTGGATGTAAACACCTTTAGAAGTAGCAGGTTTTGCTTTCTTAAGGTCAGCGATAAGCGCTTCAACGTTTGAACGAACAGCTTCAGCAGTGAAACCTACTTGACCGATCGCAGCGTGGATAATACCAGCTTTGTCTACGCGGTAACGTGCTTGACCAGCTTTTGCATTTTTAACTGCAGTCGCTACGTCAGGAGTTACAGTACCCACTTTAGGGTTTGGCATTAAACCACGTGGACCAAGGATTGTACCCAATTTACCAACAACGCGCATTGCATCTGGAGCAGCAATTACTACGTCGAAGTCAAGGTTACCCGCTTGGATGCTTTCAGCAAGGTCATCAAAACCAACTACGTCCGCGCCTTCAGCTTTAGCAGCTTCAGCAGCAGCGCCTTGAGCAAACACAGCTACACGTACAGTTTTACCAGTACCTGCAGGAAGTGTAGTCGCGCCACGAACAACTTGGTCAGATTTACGAGGATCAACACCTAGGTTTACAGCAACATCCAAAGATTCTTTGAATTTAGCTGCAGGAAGACCTGCCAATACAGCAACAGCTTCTTCTAGCGTGTAAACTTTATGCGCTTCAACAGCAGCAGCAATGGCTTTTTGACGTTTAGTTAACTTTGCCATGTCTTATAGCTCCACTTCCAAGCCCATAGAACGCGCAGAACCAGCAATGGTACGTACACGAGCGTCTAAATCAGCACCAGTAAGATCTGGTTCTTTAGTAGTCGCAATTTCTTCTAGTTGAGCGCGAGTTAGTTTACCTACTTTAGTTTTGTTAGGTACACCTGAACCCTTTTGGATACCAGCAGCTTTCTTAAGAAGAATCGCAGCAGGTGGAGTTTTCATGATGAATGTGAACGACTTGTCGTTGTACACAGTGATCACTACTGGAATTGGAAGACCAGCTTCAACTTTTTGTGTCGCAGCATTGAATTCTTTACAGAATGCCATGATGTTAACACCACGTTGACCTAGTGCAGGACCAATCGGTGGAGATGGATTTGCTTTACCAGCTGGAACTTGCAGCTTGATATAGCCGTCAATCTTCTTAGCCATTTCAATTACCTCTGGGTACTAGCGCCGATTAAGGCTCCCCATCATTTACAAGTAACGATACCGTTACAACAACAATGCCCGATCCATATTAAATAGACCGAGCCGTTTCAACCAAAACCGATTAAATTGTTTTTTCGACTTGTCGAAATTCCAACTCAACTTGTGTTGGTCGATTAAATACATTAATCGTTAGCGTTAAGCGTGATTTCTCGTATAGAACTTCTTCCACCACACCTTTAAAGTCTGTGAATGGACCATCAATAACGAGTAACTCTTCACCTGGTTCAAACATCGTCTTAGGACGAGGTGCTTCACCCTTGTTGTGCACGCGCGCAAGAATAGCGTCAGCTTCTCTTTGCGTAATTGGGGCAGGCTTTTCAGCAGTACCACCAATAAAACCTAATACTTTTGGACATTCTTTAACAATGTGCCAAGTTTCATCATTCATTTCCATTTCGACTAATACATAGCCAGGAAAGAATTTACGCTCAGATTTGCGTTTCTTACCGTCCTTCATTTCCACTACTTCTTCAGTAGGGACAAGAACTTCACCAAAGCTATCGGCAACAGCGCTACGCTGGATTCGATCATTAAGTGAACGCATCACTTGTTTTTCATAACCTGAATAGGCATGAATAATGTACCAACGTTTCATAGCTCTCTTACCCGATAATAAACTTCATTAACCAGCCTAAGATGTAGTCAAAGCACCATAATAAAATAGAAGCTATCACTACAACTGCAAGAACTTGCCAAGATGTGGTCACAGTCTCTTGCTTTGTCGGCCAAGTCACACGACGTAACTCAATTCGCGAATCTTTTAATAAGCGAACAAAGCCTTTGCCTTGATGGGTGGCGTATAATAAACCTAAAGCCACAACGATACAAGCCAAAATTACCCCAACACGCACCCAAACATCATTCGCTGGCGCCCAATATGCTGGTAAATATTGACTTACCATCATTGCTCCAACCAATAAAATCAAGGCGATAACCCATAGAATTACATCTATCGGAGAACCAGACTTCACAACTTCAACAGGATTATTTCTTTGAGGAATTGCCGCTTCGCTTATCGCGTCACGTGATTTATCATTCGACATTTTTGTACTCGTCGTAGGATTCGCGACTTATTATATGATCAGTTTCACCAGCATCAAGCTTCTTTTTTAAAAATTTGGCAGGCCAGGAGGGACTCGAACCCCCAACATTCGGTTTTGGAGACCGACGCTCTACCAATTGAACTACTGACCTTTAGCACAAATCGAGAGCCTAAACCCTCGATTTGTATATCACATCTATGCGTATTATGCAGTTACTTTAGAAACTACACCAGCACCAACTGTACGACCGCCTTCACGGATCGCAAAACGTAGACCTGGGTCCATTGCGATTGGATGGATAAGCTCTACTGACATTTCAACGTTGTCACCAGGCATTACCATTTCCACGCCTTCTTTAAGCGCGATCGCACCAGTTACGTCCGTAGTACGGAAGTAGAACTGTGGACGGTAACCGTTCAGGAATGGAGTATGACGACCACCTTCTTCTTTAGAAAGTACGTATACTTCTGCGTCGAATTTAGTATGCGGTTTGATTGCACCTGGTTTAGCAAGTACTTGACCACGTTGAACGTCTTCACGTTTAGTACCACGTAGAAGAACACCACAGTTCTCGCCCGCACGGCCTTCGTCAAGAAGTTTACGGAACATTTCTACGCCAGTTACAGTTGTTTTAACTGTATCTTTGATACCAACGATTTCAACTTCTTCGCCTACTTTAACGATACCAGTCTCAACACGGCCAGTTACTACTGTACCACGACCTGAGATAGAGAATACGTCTTCGATTGGCATAAGGAATGGAAGATCGATAGCACGTTCTGGTTCTGGGATGTACGTGTCAAGCGCTTCAACAAGAGCTACAACAGCGTCTTCGCCGTATTGGCTAGCGTCGCCATTAAGCGCAAGAAGAGCAGAACCACGGATAACTGGAGTGTCATCGCCTGGGAAGTCATAAGTAGAAAGAAGTTCACGAACTTCCATTTCTACTAATTCAAGAAGCTCTTCGTCGTCTACAAGGTCGCATTTGTTTAAGAATACAACGATGTATGGAACGCCTACTTGGCGAGAAAGAAGGATGTGTTCACGAGTTTGTGGCATTGGACCATCAGTCGCAGCACATACAAGGATT
>NZ_QUWR01000018.1:0-78959 GCF_003419885.1 Acinetobacter sp. SWAC5 | reverse complement strand
ATATTTGCTCAAATAAACTTCGAGAAATTTCTACCAATTATCAATGAAAATATATTCGATTGATCAACCAGTAAAAATCCACACAAGTTGTTCTTCATAATCTCTTAATGATCTTCTTGCTGGTTCGTCACCAGCAAGCTAGGTCGGCTATATTACACTAAATTTATTTAGTGTCAACAAGTAATTCAAATTATTTTAAACTTTCTTTCTAAAACCAAACTTAATCTTTTCAACCAAGTCCTTGTTTTATCAGAAGTTTTAATCTTCATCACCGCCGATGGATATGCATTCTACAGCATTTCAGATGTGTTGCAAGCATATTTTTAAAATTATTTATTTGAGTGATTAGTATTTAAACTTGCAAACACATAAGCAATTGATATGTATGGTTTATTTATTTTAAATTATTTTGCATTACTACTTTCTACGTCTAAGTATGCCAGTATCATTAGGGTTAATTCCTTCTTAAGCTGTTGTTCTGTAATAAGAAAATTATTATTACTCACATAGCGCATAATAGTAAAAAGCGTACTATTAATAATCACAAAGGATTTATTTTTTAAAATTTCAAAATTCCAATGTGAATAATAGCGATTAAACAGGTACATCCCCACTTCAAAGAAATGCTTTTCCAGCACAGCTGAAGCCTCGGATTGACTGTAGTGATGCCACTGTTTAAAGACTTCAATTAAAAAGCCTTGATCGGCTTTTAACGTGTCAAAACCAAATTGAATACAAATTGGGATGATTTCATAAATACTTTGTGCTTCTGTTTCAACCACCAGTTGTTTGAAGGCTAAACCTAGATTTTCTGACTTTTGTAAAAGTAGGGCTTCTACAATTTGCTCTTTATTTTCGAAATACTGATAGATCGATCCAACTGCCACCCCTGAGCGTTCTGCAATTTTAGGTGTTGTCAGCTGCAGTATTCCGTGTGTTGCAATACATTGCTGCGCAGCAAGTAAAATGTGATCGACGATGATTTTGGCACGTTGTTGTTGTGGTTTTTTTCTCATTATTTCACCCATGATACGCAAAATTAAAATGCGAATTGAATGCGAATAAATATTCATATTAGAGTTTGATTAAACAACAACACAGGTCAATAAACAATGACCAGATCAAATCCCAAACGCCTGCATTCCTTCCAACACATGCAACAAAGCAATCTTTTGAGTATGGTGCTTAGTCATTTTTCCACAAAGCCACTTGCACCATCTTATGCCGAATATCTCATGCTCAATAAAGCATTAGTTTCTGGCGATACACAAATGGATGCTGTCGTGGCTTGGGTCATGCAAAACCCAAAACATAACCGCAAGCGCTTTGAGCAAGCGTTATATCAAGGGCTAAGCGCATTAAGCTCTCCTGAACCTGAACTGGTCTGTTTTTTTGAATATATTGAAAATAGGCCACTTTGGGTGGATGAGCAACGCTTAAACCACGCTGTGGAATTTACCCATCGTCTTGGGATTAATAACGGCTTTGTATTACGTGATTTATCCCTCATGGCGGGCTATTTATATCCTGGCTTTAACCAACCGCTCATGTTGACTGGCGCTTTAAATAAACAAGCAGGCACACGTTTGGCTGAAACCACTAAATGGTGGATGGACATTACAGAAGTCACAGGCTTAATGCGCTTTCATGCTGGCTTTACTTCAACCCTTTACGTGCGCTTTATTCATAGCCTTGTACACTTTCATTTAAAACAGAAAAAGGAATGGGATAGTGAAACCTGGGGATTGCCAATTAATCAATTTGATTTGGCCATGACCAATTTGGCTTTTAGCAGTGTAGTTTTAATTGGTATTCGTGCTTTAGGAATTTTCCCAAGCCAGCAAGAGATTGAAAATTTCCTACACTTTTGGCGTTATATCGGCTGGTTAATGGGCGTTGAAGAACAGTGGCTGGTGGAGAGTGAGCCTGAGGGATGGCGGTTTTTATATTGGATGCAATTTGCACATCCAAAATCAGATCAAAGTAGCCATGCCCTCGGCTCAAGTCTATCCAACGAACCTTTTGAACGTCAGTACCGTTATTTACGGCCTTTTCAGCAAAAGTTAGCATATAGACAGCACCTTGAGCTGACTCAATATTTTATTGGTAAAAAACGCATGCAGCGCTTGGGATTAAAACCGCAATCCGCATCATGGTTTGCTTATTATTTAATTGCACGAAATCTGACACTTTATAGTGGCGCGCGTTATCTTCCTGCATTGGAGTATTTTTTACAGCGCAAAGGCCGGAACATACAAAAGCTAGGTTTGGCTTTATATCAAAGCAAAGCCAAACAATTGGCCAGTATGCATACTTAAAAAGCATCGACCTGTGAGGCCTGCCGCCTCACCTTTCATTTCAAATTATTCCAAACGGTTTTTATGAATGGTCATAACCACATCACTGAACTCACCCAAAACATAATTGACCCACAATTTGCTGTACCAGTTAAATTCCGTAGATACTCGATAATCGATGGTCAGCACCAGTTTGGTGGTTTGCGCATCGATTTTTTCTAACTGATAGTCTGTTTTGAGCAAATCAAAATATTGACCACCCACTTCTACATGATCATCCATAGAGCCTTTGGGAAATGAGTGTGGCGTGAAGTGATAATCCCAGCTCAGCAGATACGGCGCATGCATCGCTTGTACTCGCTCCTCAAACTTCACCCCGCGCTCCCATTGAATGGTTCGAACCATACCTTCTGCACGCTGTTCAGTCATGCCAAAGATTGGTTTTGGAAAACCCATTTTGAAAATGAAACTGTTGGGCACTTCATTGGCCTGAATGGGCCCGATCTGATTAATGGCTTTAAATACTTGCTCTTGCGGTGCATGAATAATCATTTCACGCTGGGTTTGCCCATAATAATCTTTAGAAAAATCTGGCAAAAACAAACACAGTAATAAGGGCAAGATAGACAATGAATAGATTTTATTTGTCGGCTGCCAAAAATAAACACAGATCAGTTGCATGACTCCACTGCCTGCAAAAAGCGCAGCAAAAGCCAATGGCCCTAGCATTACCAAACAAATTACGCCTTCACGCAAGACTAAAATACTGACCACCAAAATAAGCAAACAACCAACTACAGCCTCCTTACTGGCACGCCAAAAAGACAAATTAGGCTCACCCACTGAAGCCAAATACTCAAAAAGCATACCGATAAAAAATGGAATCAAAATGACCACCGAGGCATTCATTAAGCTTCGAATTACCCCCCGTTCTGGCAGACTGCTAGAGCCGTACTGCATAAAGACAACCGTCAATAGCAGAATCATCAGAGCACAGGCAAATGGTAAAAATTTCCCGACAAAATTTTGATTTTCGCTATAAATACGGAATCTTTTTTCAGCAATTTCAGCTTCTTGAAACGCGATAAAATAGCGGGTTGTATTACGGCGATGACGGTAAAAATCAAAATGATAAATTCCTTCGGTCTTTAACCATGCCCTGACTTCTGCTTTAAATGTCTCATCCAACTCTTCAGCTTCAAATGCGCTGTATTTCTGTTTTTCTAAATCTTCGAGTGTTTTTTGTTTAAATTCTTCTGTCAGCATGCATTGATCCAATAATATGAGTGATCTATCTGTATTTATTTAGTTTTCAGCCTCAGCATATTGTATTAAAAACGTGCAACATAAAAAAAGCCACTGTTCGAAAACAATGGCTTTTTTTGAAAGAATTAAAGCTTAAAATTTCATGCTAACACGCGCCCAATAATTCCGGCCTGTATTGTTAAACTGTTCTTCTTCAGCAAAACCAAAGCCTGCACTGCCCGATTTATTCAAGTGCTCTTTATAGGTTTTATCCAACACGTTATCGACACCCAAAGACAAATCGACACCCTCTTTCACATGGTAGGTGCCATTTAAAGCCAATGTGCCAAAGCCTGCACTTTGATGCATGTCGTAGCCCACAATATTACCTTGATCTTGGCTAATACGGTTCTGACTATTCACTACACGCCATAATGCACCAAGAGTATATTTTTCTTGTACATAACGTAGATTCACGCGTGCTTCCAATGGTGCAATCTGTGGCAATGGTTTTCCATCCGTGGTGTTTTTACCCCATGCATACATCGCGCTGATATCTGCCTGAATCGCATCGGTAAATTGGTAGCCAATCCCTGCTTCTGCGCCTGCAATGGTTGCATCGACATTTTTAGCACCCGCAGTTTTACTTGCTGTACCGTGATTCATGCCTGGCATTGAAGATGAATGATCATGATAGCTCATTAAAATATAATCATTAATCAGGCCTGCATAAGCAGAAACCCAAGAACTGAATGCACCATGCGCATGCTGATAGCCCGCATCCAATTGCAAAGTCTTTTCAGTCTTCACGCCATTAAAGGTATTTGCTGTACCTGCATTGCCATGTTTCGGGCTAAAAAGCTCCCAATAATCAGGCATACGTTCAACATAGCCTAAACCAATATAGGTTTTACCATCATCATGATCTGGGTGTTTGTTTTCAAAACGGATAAATGCACTTGGCAAGGTGTCAGAGAGTTCTGTATTCAGTCCAGCGTTGGCAGAAGCTGCACGCTCGTCTGTGACTTTTACCTGATCTAAACGTAGCCCTGATACCAGTTTATTGTTTTCACTCAGTGGATAACTGATCTCACCAAATCCACCATAAGACTGAAATTTCATATCTTCAGTTACTGGCATATTCATGCTGTTAGAGACCATACCGCCTGCATGTTTATTTTGCTGCATATCAAAACCAGAAATGAACTGCAACTTATCCCATTCATGCGTAACAGCCATACGTGCATTTAAAGTACGGCGTGTCACTTGCATTGAAGATGGATTCGGCACCATGACATGGGTCGTCATATCATGTTCCATAGGCGGTGTACGTAAACTAAAGTTGTCCATGATGTGGTCATTAAAACTATAGTTCACTTGTGCTTCAATTTTTTTGATCACATCTGTGACATTTTTCTTTTCTACACGTAAGCCTAGACTTTCGCGGGCAAACTGAGATCCATCCATTGAGCGACCTGCATAGACCGCTTCACCGTCAGCCTTACCTCCAGTCAATTCCACCCAAGTATTCTCATCAGGCGTCCAGCCCAACGCCAAATCAGCATTCCAACGCTCCCAATCTGAAGGGACTTTCGCACCATTGCCATCTTTATAGCTATCAGACACGGAACGATTGGCATTTAAGCGCACATATTTTTTTTCGTCCCCAATTGCTGCTTCAACATTATGATCTAAGCGCCCAAAAGACCCCATCAGCACACTGGCTTGACCGCGGTAATTTTTTTCAGCATCAAGCTGCTCTGGGCGACGCTCGAAAATAACCGTAGCAGCTGAACCTGTATTGGCATACTGCACAGTTTGCGGGCCTTTAATCACTGAAATACGATCATAACTTTCTGGTGAAATATAAGACGTCGGCGCATCCATTCGATATGGGCACGCGCCTAAGTTTTCCGTGCCATCAGTTAAAATTTTAATCCGTGAACCAAACATGCCACGGAACGTGACATCACTATTGGTACCGCCATTTTTAACTGCGCTAAATCCAACAATACTCTGTAAATAGTCTGCACCATCTGAAGCTGGAATTGGTTGAATCGGCTGTTTAGGATCTGCACGGACGATCAAACCATTGGCATCATTACCACCAGCAGCAGTCACTACAATAGGCGCTAAACTTTGCACTGCCGTTTGTGGTGGCATCGCATCTTCGGTCACATTTGCCCAAGTCATAGTTGAACATGCAACAGCAATCGCAGCGGCTAAAGGCTGTAAATAAAATTGAGGCTGAGCCATTTTAAAATCTCACTTAAAACATAAATACAACAGGTCTGGAGCCAGTCAAGACCCTTAAATTTCAAAACGTTGATTTATGCAAAAAGTGGCGGGGCTCGCCCCTGAGGGAGTAAAAATAGGCGCTGTAGCGCAAACCAGACATGACTAAAACTGCGCACAAAGGCAACTAAACGTACCTGAACACGATCTAAGACTTCTTGAATGTCTAGATCAGGCGGTAACACCAAGTTGCCATAGACCGTGCAGTACTGACACTGATGGCCAGCATCATGATCATGTGCATGGCTCATTGCATTTTGCACAGACTGCTCATGCATTGCATGATGTGCACCATGTGCTAAATGAGATGATTCAGGAGTGGAATGAGACAAAAGTGCACGCGTGATGGTTTCACAGACCGGCGCAATTTGATATTGCTGCGGAAGCAAAGGCTGTAAGAATACAGCAATCTGTAAAAAAACGGCTACAAAGGAAAGTAGCAACCCACTACGCAAAAACAATGGCAAACCCTAAAATTTGTCGTTGCTGAGTATAACAAAACCCAATCGAAATTGGGCTATGTTCATCACGCTTAAACCGCAAAAGCCAATTAGCGCTTTACGGGCTGTTTTTCGCGATTGCGTTGGCGTATTAACTTTTCCACTTTTTCACGTGCCCGTTGACGCTTTAATGGCGACAAATGGTCGACAAATAGCTTGCCATTTAAGTGATCCATTTCATGCTGAATACAAACAGCGAGAAGTCCATCAGCTTCTATTTCAAATGCTTGACCTTCAAGGTTAATTGCATCAATTTTTACACGTGACGGACGCTCAACTTTATCGTATATTTGAGGCACTGACAGACAGCCTTCTTCATAAGGCTGCGTTTCTTCAGTTAATGGTGTGATTTTGGGGTTAATGAACACCATAGGTTGATCTTTATGTTCAGATAGATCCATGACGATCAATTGAATATGCTGATCGACTTGTGTCGCAGCTAAACCGATGCCTGGCGCTTCATACATGGTTTCAAACATATCTGCAGCGAGCTGACGAATAGTATCAGTCACCTCTTCTACAGGTTTTGCAATGGTACGAAGACGGGGATCCGGGAAACTTAAAATAGGTAATAAGGCCATACTGCGTCCTCAATTATGCCACTGATCAAAAAACCAAATGAAGGAATGCTTCATCAAAAAAATGTGTGTAAGATTGTTATTATAACGCAACTACATACATAATTTTAGGAATTATGATAATGAAAAAGGTTTTGAAAGGCATGCCACTTTTTAGTGCCTTGGGGTTTAAAAAACAAATGCTTGCTCTCGCAATCTGCGCGGGTGTAGGTTTAGGTGCAATCAGTACTGTTGAGGCTGCACCTGCTCGCAATGTCAATCCACCCTCTCTTAAAGCCAGCGCTCCACATGTTTATGTGGTGAAAAAAGGCGATACGCTATGGGATATTTCAAAAAAATTCTTAAAAAACCCAGTACGTTGGCCTGAAATCTGGGCAAGCAACAAGCATGTTAAAAATCCACACTGGATTTTCCCAGGCGACCGCCTACTGATGTGTACCTATAATGGTAAACCGATTATTGGTAAAGATGAAGGTGATGGCTGTGAAGGCATTATTCGCCGTTATACTGGTGGTACAAAACTACAGCCTCAGGTTCGGGTTGAATCTTTAAGTAATGCTATTCCTGTCATTCCATTGGAACATATTAAGCAATGGTTAGAACGCAGTAGCATCATTAACCCTGAATCACTTGAACAAACTCCATATATTGTCGGTGCTGCCGATCACCGTGTGCTTGCAGCTGCTGGTCAAACGGTTTATGCCCGAGGACATGGCTTAGAAGTAGGTCAACGCTATGCGATATACCGTGAAGGTCAACCATACGTCTTAACCGACAACCAAGGTAAAAAATACACAGCTGGCCTAGAAATCAACCAAGTTGCTTCAGGTATTGCTGTTCGTGGTGAAAATGACATTACCACACTAGAACTGACCGATACCTATACAGGAGAAGTTCGACGTGGCGACCGTGTATTGCCAGAATATGACCCAATGCTTCCAACTGTTTTCTATCCAACACATGCAAATAATGTAACCTCAGGTGGTTCAATTGTTCGTGTGCTCGGTTCAATTGGTACTGCGGCGATTCATAGTGTTGTAACTATCGATCGTGGTTCTTCACAAGGGGTACAAGCTGGCTATGTATTCAGTGTAGAAGACAAAGGCGATATCGTAAATGATCCGAAAACACGTGAACGCATTCAACTGCCAGATCAACGTGTCGGACAAATCATGGTGTTCAAAACTTTTGACAACCTCAGCTATGCTTATGTATTAGAAAGCGAACTGCCAATTAAAGTGGGTGCAAGCATCCAACCACCTTTAATGGATGATTAATTCACACTAGGACACCGTATGCTGAATCCGCTATCACAAGCGCAGATTGACATTATTACCTTGTGGTATTTAGTTCAGCATTCATTGTCCAGTTTCTATAAAATTCACGAGAACTATCCCACACTCAAACACGCCTTCCAAGCTTCAGAAGTAACAGAGTGGCAACGCCTAGGCCTACATAAAAATCATATCCAACGGCTCAAAGAATTTCAGCTCACAGAAGGCCAGCAAAAGTTTCAACACTGCCTCACCCAAATTCAACAACATAGCGATTTTGTCGTTTGCATAGACGACCTGCATTATCCACAACAACTTTTACCTTATACCGATAAACCGCCAGTTCTTTTTGGTCAGGGTAATCCACAAGCCCTCCTACAACCCCAAGTTGCCATTGTCGGCAGCCGTAAACCCAGCCCGCATGGTCGACAAGTTGCCTATGATTTTGCCTTTTATTTAAGTGAACAAGGCTTCTTTATTAATAGTGGTTTAGCGCAAGGCATTGATGAAGCAGCACACCGCGGTGGATTACAACATCAACGTACTATCGCTGTGATGGGCACAGGCCTAGATCAAACCTACCCAACTTCACACCAAAGCCTAAAACAAGACATTATTCAGCACGGTGGTGCGGTAATTACAGAGTTCTTACCCCAAACACCTCCACTACAGCATCATTTTCCACGGCGAAACCGTATTGTCAGTGCACTCAGTTTAGGCGTAATTGTGGCAGAAGCTGCCCAACAAAGTGGGTCATTAATTACGGCAAAATTAGCTGCGGAGCAAGGCAAGTTGGTTTTTGCTATTCCAGGCCATATTTATAGTGAATTCCACCAAGGTTGCCATCAACTGATTCGGGAAGGTGCAATTTTAGTAGACCATCCACAGCAAGTGATTGAAGATTTAGCCCTTCCTACGCAGTGGCAACATCATCAATTGGTCGCACAACAACAGTCTCAAGCTCCGTCTATTCCTGAGCATTTACTCCCAATTTACAATCAACTAGATTGGGTCGGTCAAGACCTTGACCAACTAGCAATCATACTCAAACAAGATACCGCACAGCTCACAGCACAACTGATGGAACTCGAACTGCAAGGCTTCGCTTTACAGCAAGCGGGACGCTATCTACGTTGTCGTTCTGGCAAATAAGGTTCACAATAGCCTTTTGCATGTTAAAAAGGTGTTTATCAGATGATTACTACCTCTGTTGCCGAAGCAGCGTCATGTCTTAAACAAGGACTCGTTCTGGCATATCCTACAGAGGCTGTGTGGGGCCTAGGTTGCGACCCCTTTAATGAAGCAGCATTTCATGAAATTTTACGTTTAAAACAACGTCCAATTGAAAAAGGTGTCATTTTACTGGCATCAAATGTCAATCAAGTTGCGCATTTATTAGAGGCTCTCTCTCCTGAAATGCGCACACAAGTAATTGATTCATGGAGTAATCGCGCACCTACTGAGCGTGCTACCACGTGGTTACTCCCTGCGGGTGAACACATTCCACACTGGATTAAAGGCGACCATCCAAAGGTAGCAGTCCGTGTGACGACCCATCCACTGTGTGTTGCCCTTTGCAATGCATTTAATGGTTTTATTGTTTCAACCAGTGCTAACCCTGCGGGTTTAAGCCCTGCTCGTTCATTACAAGAAGCTACAGCATATTTCCAGCAATCACCCAATTATTTAAATGGTGATTTAGGCTTAAGTCGTGAACCAAGTAAAATTATTGATGCGCAAACAGGTGAAATCATCCGCGCATAATATTGAGTTCTCTTGCAAGGACTCAGTAAATTTCAGATAAAAAAAAGCTCAGTCATATAGGGATGACTGAGCATAAAAAAGGATGTGTAAACCACATCCAGAGGGTTCGTAAATCTCTGGGAAAACCAATCAATTCAATGCTTGATGACTTTCTATGCAGGCATTATGTCGCAAACACACCAGCCAAACAAATAGGTTTTTTCTATTAAAAAAAATATAAAAAGTATCATTAGTTAATAAAAAACATACCATTAGTAAAACTATCTCACTATTTTTGATTGTGTTTTAATTGAAATAATCATCAATTTAATCATTTTTTACACTTAATTTTACACATATAAGTGCATTATCCAATCAAAAAAGTCAGTTTATTTGTTCTTTTTTTAACCAACCAGTTCATTTGAGCAAACATAAAAATCCACTTAACTACGCCACAGCCGACTATTTTGCGCCAGTAATACCCCCAAAATGGTCAGAGCAGTACCGACTGTATGATATATCCCCCATTGCTCCCCCAACCAAAAATACGCAATCAACGCAGTAAAGACAGGCATGAAGTTCATAAAAATACTGGTGCTGTTTGGCCCTAAACGTTGTACCGCCATCATCCAAAGTAAGGTGGCAAAAATAGAAGGAAAAATACCTGCGTATAAAACTGAAGCAGTATTGTTTGCATTTAGCGCATCTAAGCCTTGCCAATACACAAAGGGCAGATGATAAATCAATGCAAAAAGAATTTGGATGTATAAACTCACCATTACTGGAAGTGAAATATGCCACTTTTTAAGAAATACCCCATAAAAAGCATATAAAAAGACAGCCAACACCATTAATAAATCACCAAAATATTGGCCAAAATCAATGAGGCGCGCAAACTCTCCCTGAGTGATCACCAACACCAACCCCATGAAGGAAATTCCACAGCCCAATACAGTTAAAGGGCTCGGATATTCTTTTAAAATAAAAATGGCAATCACAATGGTAAAAACAGGTGTAAATGCATTAATTAAGCCCATATTGGTGGCCGTTGTATAGTGCGCAGCGCTATACGCCAAGCCCTGATACAACACCATGCCAAATGCAGACAATAAAGCCAGCTTTGGCCAAAGTTGCAAAAGCTGTATGCGATGGCGCCAAACAGGCAAAATCATAAAGGGTGTTAACACAATAAACGCCAACAACCAACGATAAAAACTAATACTTAAGGGAGAAATAAAATCAACCACATAGCGAGTAACAACAATGTTGAGCGACCAAATCAACACTGCGATCAAAGGCAAAATAAATGCAAACCTTGGATTGCCTATTCGCATGATGCTATCTCTATTTTAATAAAGTCTATATTCTGTACGCTGTCTGTTTTAATTTAAATATCTTATTTCAGACATTGATATTGGTCTCCCGACATCGATTGAAGCCAGACATGCCAAATTTAGTAGATCCCCCCCAATGTATTGAACAAGCCATTGAAATTTTTACGGCTTGCTACAGCCCTAACGATCAAGTCTATTCGCATAGCTGTTTATGGGGAGATTTTAATTTTTGCTTAAATGGACTATTTGAATATGAAGTCGAAGGTCAACTCCATCTTGCACCACCGAGCTATGGTTTATGGATTCCCCCGCATACAGAACACAATTCACATGCGATAGATGAACAACCCATTCATTATGTTGCTATTCGACTGGCACCCGAACTCGGTCGCAATATTTCAGCCCATACTGAAATCTTAAGTGTAAGCCCGTTTTTTAGGGCCTTAGTGGAAGAAACTTTAAAGGCAAAAGATCATGCCAGCTTAAAGATATATCGCCATTTGCTTTGGGTAATCTACGATCAACTCCAAATAGCACCCAAACATCAGCACTATTTACCACAAAGCCATCACCCTATTTTGCAACCGCTCTTACAACACCTGAGTGCACCTGAATATTTTCCACTGAGCTTACAACAATGCCTAACCACCACGCAGCTGAGTGAACGGCAATTACTGCGCCTCAGTCAAAATGAATTACACATGGGGCTAAGTGAATGGCGAAATCGTGCAAAACTGTTATATGCCATTCAGCAGCTTAAACATGGTGTATCCATTAAAGCTCTGAGTTTTGCTCTCGGTTATCAACATAGTTCCAGTTTTATCGAATTTTTTAAACGCTATACAGGTAAAACCCCAACACAATTAAGAGATTAAAAGGAAGTCGCAAGCTCATAGTTTGCTCTCTTAATAGGTCTTTTAAATTGAATCGTCTCATCTACTGCGGAATGCTGAGCTTATGCTTGATGCAGAAATTCTGAATTACTTATGCTGAATTGATACAAAGAAAACGACAAATACCAGCCAAAGTAAGCAATACAGCGCTTGCCCCGTAAACGTTTTACCGCTAAAACAGTGAAGATACATTTATAAGTAAATAGGAAATTTACATGGCTTCTGTATATGACATTTCAGTCAACCGTATTGATGGACAAGAAACCACATTAAATCAATATGCTGGCAAAGTTTTATTGTTAGTCAACGTCGCTTCAAAATGTGGTTTAACACCACAATATGAAGGCTTAGAAAAACTCTATTCTGCGAAAAAAACAGAAGGTTTAGAAATTTTAGGCTTCCCTGCAAATAACTTCTTAGCGCAAGAACCGGGTACAGATGAGGAAATTCAGCAGTTCTGCTCACTCAATTATCAAGTAGATTTCCCATTATTTTCTAAAATTTCAGTGGCTGGTGCAGATAAACATCCACTTTACCAAACCCTCACCCAAGCCATTCCAACACGTATTGGTGAAGGGCCTTGGTGGAAAGATCTCGTGGATTATGGCCTTACACCAAATGAGCCACCTGAAGTCCTATGGAACTTTGAAAAATTCCTTGTGAATAAACAAGGTGAAGTTGTGGCGCGCTTTGCACCTGATATTACGGCTGATGACCCACGTATTGTGGATGCCATTAATGCTGAATTGGCAAAATAAGCTTATTGTAGCAACACCATTAACGCCTTATTCGAGTTATCAATTTAAGACTCTAATAAGGCTTTATTAAAAAACATAACCAAATAAATAAAAAATATTATCAAATGAAGATAAAACACATAGTTAATCCATTATTTTAAATGATCTACAACAATACATTCAATTTTTATCTGTTAATCAACTCTATGATGAAGCTATCCACAAATGCTTGTAGCAAATAACAGGTGAAAATATGAATACATTAATGAAAGCAATTGTACTGTCAATTTCAACAGCTTTAGTCGCTGCACCTGCAATGGCTGCACCTCAAAACAATCAGCCTCAAATTGAACATAATCAAAAGGCCCCTGCACAGCATCAAGTGCAAAAAGATAAAATGCCTGCTAAACCTCAAGCGCAGCAGCATAAAAAATCGGTTAAACCAGCTCATGACTGGCGTGCAGGACAAAAAGTACCGAGCCAATACCGTGGCAACAGTTACAAAGTCGATCACAGCAAATACAAAAAATTGAGCAAACCTGGTAAAAACCAACAATGGATTAAAGTAAATGGCGATTATGTGTTAACTAATATCATCAGCCACAGCATTATTAAAATTATTGCTGGCTAATTCATTCTAAGTCATATAAGAGCGCTTCGGCGCTCTTTTTTGTTTTATCTATTTCATTCATTTTTTTGTTATGACTTTGTGTCTCTCTATTTTGTTTACATATTTTGACTGCATATTAGAAATTAAATAAATAGATAGATTTAGCTGTAATGAAAAAGTTTCTACAGGGTGCTGTTCTCCCATTCACTATTTTTGCCACTGGTTTGGTTTTACTGGGCTGTGATCAATCAGGCCGAGATCCTTCCAGCAGTGAAAGTACATCTGAGCTTGCGCATACTGCGGATGAAATACAGCCGATGTCTGAGCAACAAGATGCGACGCGCTCAGATCTAAAGCAAGGCAATTTATTTTATATCATGCGTGATGTCACTGATTTACAGCTCAGCACCAATGACTACACCCAACAATTGCAGCAAACTCAAAGCGAGCTACAAAAAGCAGTAGATCAACAAGATCATGTTCAATTACAACACGCTGCCACACAGCTCCAACAACAATTAAAAGCCTTTGATCTAGCCCTCAATAAAGTCCAGCTCAAGTCACAAGAAATCACTGACATCCGCCAAAATATTTTGGACGCCAATCAACAGGTACTCAATTCACCTTTTCTGAATGGCCAAGTCGATTTAAGCCAAGTCGACTTTAAAAAAATTGAACAACAAATGGGGAATATTCAAGGCGAGATGCTGAAATTAGCCGCTATGCTGATTCAACAACCCAAAGATCAAAACCAAGATTCAGACAGCACCTCTTAATCTATCTAAAATGGCCTGAATTTATACAGTTCCGCTACAGATTTGTGCCACATTCACTCTTACATTAAAGAGATTAGCAATAATAATAGAGAGAATGTAGCCATGTCTGACGCGGTCATTTATGCCCTTAGCCCCATTACTTTTCGTCTAGATTTAAAAGACCCTTTTCTATTTACTGCACACCATATTGATCATTTCCCCAAGGCCAATGCCAACTTAGGCCCAGCTACAGCTGCGCAACATCAAGAATTTAATATGTATTATGGTGATACTGTCCCCGGCTTTCCAGAGCACCCGCATACAGGATTTGAAACCATTACCTTGGTAGAGCAAGGCGTTGTCGATCACTTCGACTCTTTGGGCAATGGCGGGCGCTATGGCGCTGGCGATGTTCAATGGCTAAGTACAGGTAGTGGCGTTGAACACTGCGAAATGTTTCCGCTACTCAATGAAGACCGTGAAAATCCATTCGAATTATTTCAAATTTGGTTTAATTCATCGCTCGAGCAAAAACAACAGCCTGCAGACTATAAAATGTTTTGGCGCGAGCATATTCCGCATGTAAGCGCAAAAGATGACCAAGGCCGAGACACTGATATTCGTGTCATATCTGGGCAATACCAAGGCACTGAAGCGATTTCACGACCACCACACTCATGGGCAGCAGCACCAGAAAACAAAGTGAATATTTATCTCATTACCCTCGCACCCCATGCCACATTAACCATTCCAGCAACAACAGCAACCACTACGCGATTTGCCTATTTCTATCAAGGTGATACCCTCGAATTAGCCAATACCCAAATTCAGCATAAACATTTAGCTGAACTAAAACCCGATGTGAATATTCAACTCCAAGCAGGTGAAGTTGAAGCACGGATTTTATGGCTTGAAGGTGAACCTATTGGTGCACCTGTCGCAATGCGTGGCCCATTTGTACTAAATACAAATCAGGAGTTAGATGACGCATTTCGTCGCTACCGCGCAACACATTTTGGTGAATGGCCTTGGCCTAGCCCAGCAACTGTTTTTTCACGTGAGCAAGCTCGCTTTGCCAGTTATGATGGTGGCCAACGCAAAGAGTTTCCAAAACAAGCTTAAGCTTGAATTGGAATCACGATACCTAAATTACAGGCTTTGTCTTGACCTAGGGCACGTAAGATATCCTGCTTAAAGCGCTGTTTGGCAAATTTATACTGTTTGGGCAAAAATAGACTGATTCGGGTTTTATTTTGCCCCAAACCTTCAACCAAGGTTTTTTGTAGAAATTCACCATGCTCAGTTTTAGCAAATAATGTACCCAACTCAATCTCTTGTTCTAAGCGATTATCTGTAAATACCAAGGCTTGATCAGTACTAAACGCCACACAGCGTTGGTAAGCCTGCTTTAAATTAAAGTAGGCTTGTAAGTAAGGCATGTCTAACTCAGTACTGAGCCCATTAGCATAAGCATTGGCCACCAACGACGCTTCGGTTGGATAATTGGGTTTCGTCACATACTGCACGGTTTGACATGCACTCAAAAAAGCACAAATAATCAATAAAAATAAAGCTTTATAACAATATTTTTTCATATTTTTATTCTATTTTTTAATAGTAAATTCTGCATTAATATATCCCAAATGACCATAATGCAGAAAAAAAACATCACATCCCATATCTGAGCACCAGTTATGCGCCACTGATTGTAAGTTCAAACTGAATACTTGCACCTGCATTTAAGCATTGTTTAGCCGATGCCATTTGACCACATTCAATACATACAAAATCACACCATGCCTCATCTGCAACATCGGCCATGCGTTTTGCTTTGTCCACCCAAGGATTCCAAATCACTGCACTTTGCGCGGTACTTTGTATATTGATATAAGTTTGCGGACTTTGTTCTAATACAAAATTCATCTTCGTTAAAGGATAAATTCGATCTAATTCTGCATCAAACTTAATGGCATGTTCAGTTTGCTGCTTTATCTGATTCTGATCCAACTGATCAATATAAAATTGTCCTTCAAGACCCGTAATTCTAGCCCCAGTGGTCTGTGCAGGGAAATAACTATGCCATGCAAAAGCAAAATCAAAGGCCTCATGATCTAAATTCTGTAATTTAAACTCGAGTCTTAATACCTCTTCGCAATGGATCACCATTTGCAAGTTAAACGCATAATTCCAGTATTTTCTACTCTGTTCACTATCACTTAGCTGCAAAGTAATATGATGACCAAAGTCATCCATCACAATATCTTGACACTGCCATGTTAAATTTCGAGCAAAACCATGTGCAGGAAAGTCCTGTTCAGTTTCATGTGCACCAAACCATGGAAAACAGAGTGGAATCCCACCTCGAATGGCTTTCGCAACAACATATTGATTCAGCTCAGACAACCACAACAAGTGGCGTTGCTGCATTTTTGAATAAAACTCAAGAATCTGTCCACCTTGCAATGCAATTTTTGCCTCACAAAATGCATTAGATACCTGAATATAATGCAGCTCACTCTGTGCAAATTGCCGATATTCAATTCCTTCAAGCTGTTGCATGGCGACTCTTTTAGTTATCATCTGTGTTCTATCTATTGTAATAGATAGCGAATACGTTAAGTCACCACTTTCTAAATGAATTTTACGAAGATTGTGTCTATACGGTTGGCATGATTTAATTATTTTTTGTTCATGGCTAAAGTACGATTCGATGCAACTGATTATTTTTACGGGTGTACAAGCAGCAGGTAAATCGAGTTTCTATTTACTAAATTTAGCCCATAGCCATTTGCGTATTAACTTGGATATGCTGAAAACACGGCATCGAGAAAATATCATTTTTGAAGCTGGTTTAGCCTCTCAAACCCAAATGGTCATTGATAATACCAACCCAACCCAGCAAGATCGTGCTCGCTATATTCAACGGGCCAAAGATGCTGGCTTTGAAGTGATTTCTTATTATTTTGAAACCGATTTAAACAGCACTTTAGAACGTAATCGCCACCGCGAAGGTAAAGCCAATATTCCTGAAGTTGGCGTTCGAGCAACTTATAAGAAGCTTGAAATACCCAAACTCGATGAAGGCTTTAGTCAAATTTTTAAGTTGAAGATTATTGGCAATGGTGAATTTTCAGTAATACCTATGTTTGATTAATCCACTTTTTGGCTACCCTGCCAAATTTTATATGCACTTTGCATAGCATAACGCTCATACGGTTTCGCTAAACGGCTTTCCATATTGCTGAAATCGCCTTTGTAGGCCTGCTCAATCATTCGCTTTGCCAATTCCTGAATACTGACACGACCACGGTGTTCATAAGCTTGTATTTCATCTTGGTTCAAAACTAAATCCCAACAAGACACTACGGAGCTCATATCCATCGCAATACTGAGATAATAGCGTTCATCATCTCGATACAGTTCCCAACTTTGAGCTTCATACGCAATCAAATTCATACTGTGCTACTTAGATGCTAAATAATTGACCGAACATACTCCAATTATTGCATAAAATATATGCAACTTTAGCCATAAAAAATAACCTTAAAGCTTTAGATAAACATTTAATTTATAGCAAAAAAAACCGCCCTTTCGGACGGTTTCTTCAATCTCAAACTGCGTCTTATTGAGCGCGGTTTTTGATTTTGCGGATTGTTTCCAACTGAGCAGCAGTTTCTGCAAGAGCAGCCAAAGCAGCAGCAGCGTCCAAATCGCTCTTTTGATTTGCTAGCAAGTTTTCAGCGTTTTTACGCGCTTCAAGAATTGCAGCTTCATCTAAGTTGTCGGCACGGATTGCAGTATCTGCAAGAACCGTAACAACGTGCGGTTGAACTTCTAGAACACCACCAGATACATAGATTAACTCTTCTGTACCATTCTCAAGCAGAACGCGGATCGCGCCCGGCTTAAGTAAAGTTACTAGTGGCGCATGGCCAGGCATAATACCTAACTCACCACCAGCACCTTTAGCAATTAGCATCGTTACAGTGCCAGAGTACAAAGACTCTTGAACACTTACAACATCACACTGCATATTCGCCATGAGAATCTCCTAAATTAGGTCACTAATTAAAGTTTCTCAGCTTTAGCAATAACTTCGTCAATACCACCAACCATGTAGAACGCTTGTTCTGGAATGTGGTCGTATTCACCAGCTAAAAGACCTTTAAAGCCACGGATTGTGTCTTTAAGAGATACTAATTTACCAGGCGCGCCAGTAAATACTTCAGCTACGTGGAACGGTTGAGAGAAGAAACGTTGGATCTTACGTGCACGGTATACAGTAAGTTTGTCTTCTTCTGCCAATTCGTCCATACCAAGAATTGCGATAATGTCTTTCAATTCTTTATAACGTTGAAGAACGTTTTGAACTGAACGAGCGATTTCGTAATGCTCTTGGCCAACTACAAGTGGATCTAACTGACGTGAAGTTGAGTCAAGTGGATCGATCGCTGGGTAAATACCAGAAGATGCGATGTCACGGCTCAATACTACAGTTGCGTCCAAGTGAGCGAAGGTAGTCGCAGGCGATGGATCTGTTAAGTCATCGGCAGGTACGTATACCGCTTGAATTGACGTAATAGAACCAGACTTAGTAGAAGTAATACGTTCTTGTAGAACACCCATCTCTTCTGCAAGAGTTGGTTGGTAACCTACAGCAGACGGCATACGACCTAACAATGCTGATACTTCAGTACCCGCAAGTGTATAACGGTAGATGTTGTCTACGAACAATAATACGTCACGGCCTTTACCGTTTTCGTCTTTCTCATCACGGAAGTACTCAGCCATAGTAAGACCAGTCAACGCTACGCGTAAACGGTTACCTGGTGGCTCGTTCATCTGACCGTAGACCATTGCTACTTTGTCTAGAACGTTAGAGTCTTTCATTTCGTGATAGAAGTCATTACCTTCACGAGTACGCTCACCAACACCAGCAAACACAGATAAACCTGAGTGAGCTTTCGCGATGTTGTTGATCAACTCCATCATGTTTACAGTTTTACCAACACCAGCACCACCGAACAGACCAACTTTACCACCTTTAGCGAACGGGCAAAGTAAGTCAATTACTTTAATACCAGTTTCTAAAAGGTCAGTAGAAGCCGCTTGTTCTGCATAAGAAGGTGCTTGACGGTGAATAGGTAAACGCGCTTCAGTCGCAACAGGGCCAGCTTCGTCGATCGGGCGACCAAGAACGTCCATGATACGGCCAAGAGTCGCTGTACCAACTGGTACAGAGATAGGCGCGTTAGTATTCGTTACGTTCAAACCACGCTTAAGGCCTTCAGTAGAACCCATTGCAATAGTACGAACTACGCCATCACCAAGTTGTTGCTGAACTTCTAATGTAGTTTCAGTGCCATCAACTTGTAGAGCGTCATAGATCTTAGGAACGCTGTTGCGTTCAAACTCGACGTCGATTACCGCGCCGATGATCTGAATGATACGACCGCCAGTCATTGCTGTCTCCTCAATTCAAAATAATGTTAAACGGCAGCGGCACCACCAACGATCTCAGAAATTTCCTGAGTAATCGCGGCTTGACGCAGCTTGTTATAAATAAGTTGTAGGCTCTTGATGATTTCACCAGCGTTATCAGTTGCAGCTTTCATTGCAACCATACGAGCAGACTGCTCACACGCGATGTTTTCAATCACACCTTGATACACCACAGACTCAATGTAACGAACCAACAAGCCATTTAAAAGCTCTTCAGCTTCTGGCTCGTATAAGTAATCCCAACCGTATTGACGGTTAAGAGTCTTGTCTTCTTCAGCAGCAGCTAAAGGAACAAGTTGTTCGATTTTTTGGTTTTGAGTCATGGCGTTGACAAAGCCGTTAGACACTAGATAAATACGATCTAACTCGCCTTTATCAAATGCATCTAACATCACCTGTACAGAACCAGATAACTGTTCAAGACTCGGTGTATCGCCTACATTCGTAGTCGCACCAAGCACTTTACCGCCGTAGTTTTTAAAAAACGAAACCGCTTTTTGACCAATCAAAGCAAATTGAACTTCAATTGACTGCTCTTGTTGCTGTTGTACGTGTTTTACCACTTTTTTGAACAAGTTAATGTTCAAACCACCAGCAAGGCCGCGATCTGATGACACAATGATATAGCCAACGCGCTTAACTGGGCGTTCAACCATATAACGGTGTTTGTATTCAGGGTTCGCTTGTACCAAATGAGCAATTACACGGTGCATATTTTCGGCATACGGACGGCCTTGAGCCATGCGCTCTTGCGCACGACGCATCTTAGAAGCTGCTACCATCTGCATCGCGCGAGTAATTTTCTGCGTGCTTTTGATACTAGCTACTTTGGCGCGAATTTCTTTTAAATTTGCCATACGCTTAACCTAGTATTCGAAGGCCCTTTCGAGCCCTCGAAGGTTGATTCCGTGAACCAAACCAGAACTAAATCCAACTCAGTTGAATATTAGTAAGTTTGAGTCGCTTTGAACTTCTCAATACCTGCTTTAAATTCAGCTTCGATGTCTTTGTTGTAATCACCAGTTTCATCGATTTTTTGCATTAACGCAGCATGTTCTGAACGGAAGTAAGAAATAAGCGCAGCGTCAAAGTCTACGATTTTCTTAACGTCAACGTCAGTCATATAACCTTCGTTAGATGCATATACTGATACAGCTTGGTCAGCGATTGAGTAAGGAGCATATTGTTTTTGCTTCATTAACTCAGTAACACGTTGACCGTGTTCTAATTGCTTACGAGTTGCTTCGTCAAGGTCAGAAGCGAACTGAGCAAACGCTGCCAATTCACGGTATTGTGCAAGTGCAGTACGGATACCGCCAGACAATTTTTTGATGATCTTAGTTTGCGCAGAACCACCAACACGAGATACAGAGATACCCGCGTTCACAGCAGGACGAATACCTGCGTTGAATAATGATGTTTCAAGGAAGATCTGACCATCAGTAATCGAAATTACGTTCGTTGGTACGAATGCAGATACGTCACCCGCTTGAGTTTCAATGATTGGCAATGCAGTCAAAGAACCAGTTTGGCCTTTAACTTCACCATTCGTGAATTTCTCAACGTAGTCAGCAGAAACGCGCGAAGCACGTTCAAGAAGACGAGAGTGAAGATAGAATACGTCACCTGGGTACGCTTCACGACCTGGTGGACGACGTAATAACAATGAAATTTGACGGTAAGCAACTGCTTGCTTAGACAAATCATCGTAAATGATAAGTGCGTCTTCACCGCGGTCACGGAAGTATTCGCCCATTGTACAGCCTGAGTAAGGAGCAAGGAAAAGCATTGCTGCTGGATCCGCTGCCGCTGCTGCTACAACAGTTGTATACGCCATAGCGCCAGTTTCTTCTAGCTTACGTACAACGTTAGCGATAGTTGATTGTTTTTGACCAACTGCTACGTATACACATTTAATGCCAGAGTTTTTCTGAGCGATGATCGCATCGATCGCCATAGCTGTTTTACCAGTTTGACGGTCACCAATGATCAACTCACGCTGACCACGGCCTACTGGAATCATTGTATCTACTGATTTATAACCAGTTTGTACAGGTTCATCCACTGATTGACGCCAAATTACGCCTGGTGCTACTTTTTCAACAGCATCAGTAAGTTTTGCATCAATTGGGCCTTTACCGTCAATTGGGTTACCCAAAGCATCTACTACACGGCCTAAAAGTTCTGGACCAACCGGAACTTCTAATACACGACCTGTGCAACGAGCTTTTTGACCTTCTTGAAGGCTTAAGTAGTTACCTAAAACAACGACGCCCACTGAATCCTGTTCTAGGTTCAGTGCCATACCGTAAAGGCCGCCGTCGAATTCGATCATTTCACCGTACATTGCATCAGCAAGACCGTGAATGCGCACAATACCGTCAGATACCATAACAATGGTACCTTCGTTTTTAGCGGTTGCGCTGGTGTCCAGATCGCCGATACGCTGTTTAATGAGCGCACTGATCTCGGATGGATTCAGTTGTTGCATTGCGCTATACCTCAATCTTTATGTAAGTTCAGTCTTCTTACGCAGTAATTTTTAAAATAATTACGCTAGAAGACGAGTCCGCATTTTTTCAAGCTTATTAAGCGCAGAATCATCTATCACTTGGTCGCCTGCACGAATAACTACACCAGCAATTAACTCTGGTTTCACTTCAACAGTCACATTTACAGCTGCTTCGAATTTCTTCTCTAATGCATGTGTAAGTAATTGTTCCTGTACAGAAGTCAATGGGAATGCTGATTCAATCACAACATCCACAGTATTGTTATTCTGTGATTTGAGCTGTTCAAATTCCGCAGCAATCTCAGGAAGAAGTACCAAACGGTTGTTTTCAGCAAGCAATGTCAAAAAGTTTGACACTGCTGCAGTTTGGTCTTCACCTAAAACTTTTGCCAAAACAGACACCTGCTGTGCAGGAGTAAGCTCAGGACGATTTAAGTAAGCTGAAAATGCTTCGTCTTGTACTGTAGCACTGAGCAATTCAAGCGCAGTTGACCATGAGTCAGCTGCATTTTGCTCAGATGCGTAAGCAAATGCTGCTTTTGCATATGGGCGTGCCAACGTCAAGAGTTCAGCCATAATCTGCCTCTCTTAAAGTTTAGCAGCCAGCTGAGTCAGCATGGCATTGTGAGCTTCTGCATCAACTTGTTGGTTCAGAATTTTCTCTGCACCAGTAACTGCAAGAGCAGCAACATGTTGACGTAATTCTTCGCGTGCAGCATTGATATCTGTATCAACAGCTTCTTTCGCTTGTTGACGAATACGTTCACCTTCAGCAGATGCTTGAGTGCGAGCTTCTTCTACCAATTGTGCAGCGCGACGGTTCGCTTGTTCGATCAATTGAGCCGCTTGTGCTTTAGCAGCGTCTAATTCAGCTTTCACTTGAGCTTGCGCATCCGCAAGGTCAGCTTTTGCTTTTTCAGCCGCGTTTAAGCCATCAGCGATTTTACGCTGACGCTCACTAATCGCATTGATTAGTGGTGGCCATACAAACTTCATGCAGAATGCGACAAAAATCGCAAATGCAATCGCTTGGCCAATCAATGTGAGGTTGATATTCATTGCTATTCCTCAATAGTTTAATTTAGGAATTAAGCTGATTAACCTACAAATGGATTAGCGAAGATGAAGAACAAGCCAATACCAACACCGATCATAGGCACAGCATCAAGAAGACCCGCGATTAAGAACATGCGAGTTTGAAGTTGTGGAGCCAATTCTGGTTGACGAGCAACAGCTTCTAAGAAACGGCCGCCTAGAAGACCAAAACCAATCGCAGTACCTAAAGCACCGAAAGCGATCAAGATAGCAGATGCAATTGCAACTAGACCTAAAGTGAGTTCCATGATAATTCCTCAGAGGTTAGGTTTATACCAAATTAAATTAAAAAATTGTGCGCCCAACTATCTTCGATAGTCAGGCAATACCATTAATGCTTTTCGCTAGCCATACTCATATATACGATAGTCAACATCATGAAAATGAATGCTTGTAACGTAATAACGAGAATATGGAAGATCGCCCAAGGCACAGACAACGCCCACTGGATCCAGAACGGTAGTAATGCGATTAAGATGAAGATTAACTCACCTGCATACATGTTACCGAACAGTCGAAGAGCCAATGAGATTGGACGTGCAATAAAAGTTACCAATTCAAGTAAAATGTTTACTGGAATCAGGATAGCTTTTAAAACTGGGTTACTTGGGTTAAATGGGTTAAGCGCAAATTCTGCACCAAATCCGACTAGACCTTTTTCACGGATACTATAGAAAATAGTTAACGCAAATACTGATAATGCCATACCAAGGGTAATGTTAGGATCAGTAGATGGAACGATTTTGAAGTAAACGTGGTGAGGGTCCATACCAAACACATTCGCGCCGATCAGTTGAGCTGTATAAGGAATCCAGTCAACAGGGATCAAGTCCATCAAGTTCATGAGGAAAATCCACACGAAGATGGTCAAAGCTAAAGGCGCAATCAAACGTGATTTGCCATGGAATGTGTCGCGGACACTTGAGTCAACAAACTCGATAATCATTTCGATTGCAGACTGGAACTTGGTTGGAACACCAGCGTTTGCAGCTTTCGCTACAATCCAGAACAACAAACAGAAAATAATACCAAGGCCGATCGACCAACCCATTGAATCCAAGTGAATAGCAGTGAACCCCATCTGTTGAGCTTCAGCGCCAGTCTCAGCCAACTTCCATGTACCGTCTGGCATTTTGCCATAGGTCATATTGGTCAAGTGGTGCTTGATATACTCGGTCGAAGTAAGGGCATGTTCTTCAGCAGCCATAAATCACACCTGGTCAATGTCAAAAAACTAATGGAAGTAACGAATATCGCGTGCTGCTTGATATCTCGTTAATTCCTGAAAAAACTTTTCAATTTCTACTGCGCTTAAACTCGTTTCTGTAGACGTGACGCCCAAAAAGGCGCAACCCACGACATGGCTTGAACGAGGATAAAACCACAAAACAATGCGGCCGGTGACAGTGGCTTTACATTGCTCAAAATCAAAATGAATCCAACAATCACTATTGCAAACTTGCCCATCATGCCACGATACATGTTGGACAGCACCTGCTTGGTTGCGCGGGCGCCAGCAGCTCTAAAAGACTGCCACGTAAAGTAGCAGCTAGCCAGCCAGCAGACCAGTGCACCCAAGGCTGCACTCAATGCCGCAGTAGAGTCTTTGAGGACCCACCCAATCAAGGCTGAAACAGGAATCATTACTGCTTGTAAGATGACTAAAGCTTTCGCTAATCGTCGATCAATCAAGCGACTAGTTCGGCTCATTTTTTGTACACTCACAGCAATTATGCTTGACAAGTTTAGCTGATGATTATTTTTAATCGCAGGCATTATAGAGTTACACCCTTGAACATGCAATCTTTTCCCGACCTAAGTCTGGTTTTTTTCAATCAATAATCCGCTTTTAATCTAATCAATAACTGATTATTTTTTGCATCATTTTCGTGCATTTAGCACACAATTTTGTGTTTGTTCTGCAAGTTGCTTCCAGGCGAGCAAGAAATCATTCTGACCAGCCATGCTTTCATCTACAGCCTCAAACACTGTCGCACCCAGCTTTTGGTATTGATTTTTACTGGCATGGCCTTCCGCTAGTAAGCACATTTTGCTTTGTGGTCGGCTATCGTTTAGAAATTTGATTTGTGCAAGTGTTGGCGCAATATGTGGATCATCGGTCATTGCACCCGAAAATTTTAAATTGAGTGAACGTTCGAGGTATTGATAAGCATCATGATAGGCCCAATACGGTTGAGCCTTAGCACTTTTGTTTAAACGTTGCGCATTCAAAAGCATTTCATGTGCAAAATTACGGGCATTGGCCCAATATTTTTCACGATTGGCAGGCTTCTGCTGTGAACGTAGTGCCGCAATAAAAAAGCCGATACGTACAGCGTTATTTGGCTCTAACCATACATGCGTATCAACCGTATTCGGCAATGCCTGTCCACGTGGATTTCGTAGCGGAAAAGTGGTGACTATGCCTGAATCGAGTATCGCAATACTTCGATCATTATTGGCAAGTAGTTTTTCTAAGGGCGCTTCATGTGCCTTACCTAACCAAAGCACCAATTCTGCATCTTGTACAATTTTACGGTGTGCTGGCGTTAAGCTGACATCATGACCTGTTTGGTTTTCTAATAATAAGGTTGGCTCCTCTACCCCTTGTGTGACTTCCTTTGCAATCAAATAAATTGGGTGTGTTGATACGACTAGGCCTTGAGCCCAGCTCATCGAACTAAAAAGTGCAACCGCACAAAATGCAAGGAAACGGGACATGAGGGAGACTACATAAAATCAGAAGTGTTATAATATAACAAAATTGTAAAAATACCTACGCCTGATCGTAAGTTGATGCGCTTCATGTTAAGATTTAATGTCTTTTTCAATTTTCAGTTTTGCACTTGAGGGTAGCTATGAGCACTTGTTCACACGAACATCACAATGCACTACATGGCGTTCATGACCACCATAACGTTGCACAACGTCTGGCTGAAGCTGAACAATTATGTGCTTCTACTGGTGCACGCCTCACCCCTTTGCGTAAGGAAGTGTTGGAACTGATTTTAAATGCGACTGCACCAATGGGCGCTTATGATTTATTGGCCAAAATAAAAAGTGAATCAGACCGGCCTGCTGCCCCACCAACGGTTTATCGCACCCTAGATTTTTTATTAGAAAAAGGCTTAATTCACCGTCTTACGTCAATTAATGCCTATATCCCCTGCTGTCATCCACGTGAAGGACATCAAGCTGCTTTTTTAATTTGCACCCAATGTAAAGTCGTTAAAGAAGCATCTGCTCAAGGTCTACTTCACCAATTAGAGCAATTGTCAGCATCGGACGAATTTACTGCTCACCACAGCATTATTGAAATTTCAGGACTTTGTCAGCAGTGTCGTCTTCAACATTAAGCCCAGCTATTCTGGCAGAGCTCAATCAAGTTTCTGTTCGCATTGATGAACGCGATATTTTAAAACATGTCGATTTCACCTTGCATCAGGGTGAAATTGTGACCTTAATTGGTCCCAATGGCGCAGGAAAATCGACCTTAATTAAAGTACTTTTAGGGATTATTCAACCGAACTCAGGCAAGATTCATACACAGCCCAAGTTAAAATTTTCCTATGTACCCCAAAAATTTAACCCCTCTCATAGCCTCCCCTTGCGTGTTTGCGACCTACTTGCTTTAGAAAAATGTGACGCTACCACCAAGCAAGAGATTATTCGGGATACAGGCATCGCCAAGTTACAACAGTCCAAAGTTCAACAGCTCTCAGGTGGTGAACGTCAACGGGTGTTACTCGCACGTGCGCTCTTACGTCGTCCTGATGTATTGGTTTTAGATGAACCGATGCAAGGCTTAGATATTCAATCCGAAGCAGAACTCTATGACTATGTACGGAGTTTACCTGCTAAATATGGCTGTGCAGTGTTAATGGTCTCTCATGACCTACAATGGGTGATGCAAGGAACACATCGAGTTGTATGTTTAAACAAGCATATTTGCTGTAGCGGTCTCCCTGAGAATGTGCAACAACATCCTGAATATCAAGCGATCTTTGGTAACAACCGTGTGTTCTATCAACATCATCATGATCACTGCGCCCATGGTGATGCAGCAACGCCTTGTCAGCATGATGCGCGCCCACATATTCACCCTGAACCTGAGGCATAACCCATGATGGAATGGCTACAACTGCTTTTACCCGCATGGATTATGGGCACGCTTTTGGTGTTTTTAACTGCACCACTCGGATGTTTGATGCTGTGGCGTCGTATGTCCTTTTTTGCAGACACGATGGCGCATGGCACTTTATTAGGTGTTGCCATTGCAGGTGCATTAAGTTTACCCCTTTGGGTTGGTGTAGCTTTATTGGCAATGATGTTGGTCGGAATTTTATGGGTTTTGCATGATCCGCGCTTACCTAATGATGCCCTACTCGCTCTATGTTCTGCGACACTACTTTGTTCGGGGCTTTTGTTCATTCAACACCTGCCGAGCTTACGTCCAGAATTACTCAGCTATTTATTTGGCGACCTACTGACCATTGGCTGGTCAGATTTACCTGTATTTGCAGTTGTGATTAGTTTGGCTTTGGTGGTGTTATTCAAGCATTGGCAAGCACAAATCCAAATTGCGATTGATCCAGACATGGCAGTCAGTGAAGGTGTTAATGCAAAATGGCAACGCCTGATTTTTATGTTGTTACTGGCTTTATTTACCGTATTGGCCTTACGTGCTGTCGGCTCGTTATTAATGGGAGCACTCTTGGTGATCCCTGCCCTTACGGCACGTTTACTCGCACACTCACCTAAACAGATGGTGATTTGGGCATTTGGAATAGCGCAAGTTGGGGTGACTGTCGGCTTATGGTCGAGTGCGGGTTTAAACATCTCAACAGGTCTGAGCATTGTGCTGACCATGTCGATATTATTTGCACTTATTTTTGCGATGCAGAAAATAAAAAAAATCGCCTAAGCTTAAATCTAAAAAAACTGCTTTCGGGCAGTTTTTTTATACCTATATAAAGGCTATAACTCTATTTATTCAAAATACAAACTTCACCGCTCATGGACATTACTGATTTTCAGTTACTTGCTCGCTATAACATTTGGGCCAACCAACGCTTATATGCCTGTTTAAATCACATATCAGATGATGACTTTTATAAAGATTGTGGCTTATTTTTTAAAAGTATTTTGGGAACATTAAATCATTTATTGGTTGGCGAGCACTATTTATGGTTTCCTCGCTTTCAAAATGGTTACTCGACTCAACTAGCGCTTCATCATATTGTGCATACAGAACGTCAGCCTCTTATTGATGAACTCAACTGGCGTGCTGAAAATTGGCTTCATTTTTTAGACCAGTTGGACCCTTTACGCCTGAGTAGTCAATTAAATTACATAAGCTCAGCCGGACATTCGATCTGCCTACCTTTTGCACCCACTTTGCAACATGTGTTTAATCATAGTACACATCACCGTGGACAAATAACTGCCGCGCTTACCAGCATGGGATATGGCTGCCCTGAATTAGATTTGATTTATATGCTACTTGAAGAATCAAAAAATGACGCATGAGCATGATTGTATTAAAGGCTATTTTTTAATTTATAGAAGCGAAATTCTGGATTAAACAACCCAATCAAAAATAAGATGGAAAAGCCTATCCAAAAGAACCATGCCATCATAATCACTTGGTCTTTGCTCCATTCTTCAGATTGAGAGGAGCTAAAGAAAAACCATGTTTTCCAGCCCTGAATATAGGCTGCACCGCCCCACGATATAATCCATTTTGTCAGGATGCAATGTAAAATATAAATTAAGATCCAAAGTCCTGTAGACATTGTTTTTTCTACTTATTTTATTCAATAAACCTCAAATATATCAGCTCAATCTATACAGTAACAAGACCTTATCTTTAAAGCATAGGCGTATAAATCATTGATGTACCAAGCTGAGTAAACTAGCTGCGCAGCTAAACAACACAGCAAAAGTCCGATTCATATACTTTTGTTGCTTGGGTGATTTTAAGAGTCTTAATACTTTGGCAGCTAAACCGGTATAGCCAGCCATCACGATCAAATCGATACTAATCATGGTCATGGCCATAATGCTATATTGTGGCCACTGCGGTTGGGTTAAATCGATAAATTGAGGTAAAACTGCCAATAAAAAAACAATCGCTTTAGGATTGCTCATATTGACAAAGAAACCGTATAACACCAATTTACCGCGTGATTTATTGGGTAAATCATTTTGAATATCAATAGACTGTGTAGGTGCAGTCCACTGTAGATAAGCCAAATACAGCAAATATAAAACACCAAACCATTTCACAAGCAAAAATGCCCAAGGTGTAGTTGCAAAAAGTACCCCTGCCCCTGCAGCCACAATGCCTATTTGCACTAATAACGCAACTTGCAAGCCCAGCGCATTCCAATAGCCATGTTTAAAGCCATAGTTTAGACCGCTCGACATAGATGCGATTGCACCCGCGCCAGGAGAAATACTAATCACCCAACATGCCAGCATAAAAGCCAGCCAGATTTGGAAGGACATTGTTGATGTACTGTTTTTAAAAGTGAAACAATTATATGATATTTACAGTTTTATGGGCCGATAATCGAGCAATAAAAATACGTGATTAGGCTACCCACTCTACGGTTGATAGGGCACAATAGAATGAGCTATGCAAAAATTCAAAATTTTAGGAGCCATGCATGACCGCTCAATCTGTTATTTTACCGCTACCCTCAGATCATGCGCGTTTTATCGTTCTTCGTTTAAATGATTTAAGCATTGAAGAATTAAAAGAAAAACTAAACGATTTATTTGATACACGTGACCGCCTGATCACGCAGCATCCTCAAGCAGAAATTAAAACAGCTGTCGCATTTGGTCCTGAGCTTTGGGCAAAGCTTTATACTGAAACACCAGTAGGTTTTAAACAATTAGATCCAATTGCTGGTTCATTTAATATGCCTGCTGCACCAGCAGATGTATTTATCCATATTGCAGCACAGCGTACAGATATTTGCTTTGCGCTGAGCCAAGCATTCTTTGATGGTATTCAAGATAAAGTTGACGTACTGGATGAACGTGTGTGCTTCCGCAACTTTGATGGCCGTGATTTAACCGGCTTTATTGACGGAACTGAAAATCCGCAATTTCCAGATGACCGTGCTGAAACAGCATTGCTAGCTGAAGATGCTGGCGTATTTGCAAATGGCTCTTTTATTTTTGCACAACGGTATGCGCATAATTTGGATAAATGGAAAAAGCTTAAAGTCGATGCTCAAGAGCACGTGATTGGCCGTACTAAACTTGAGTCTATTGAGTTAGATGAAGATGAACAGCCTGAAAACTCGCACGTTTCGCGTACGGTGGTTGAATATGCTGAAGGTGAAGAGATGGCGATTTTGCGTCATTCACTGCCTTATGGCGATGGCCGTGGGGATCAAGGCTTGTTCTTTGTCGCGTATACCAATGATTTAAGCATTATCGACAGCATGCTAGTACGTATGTTTGGCACCAGTGGTGACGGCATTCATGACCGCTTACTTCACTTTGTGACACCAATGGATGGCGCTTATTACTTTGCACCGAGTGAAGATTTGCTAGAAAAAGTATTGGAAGGTTAAATAAATAAAGCCGACGAAAGTCGGCTTTATTATGCCTCAAAATTTTAAATTTTATTGCATGCTCTTTTATTTATTAACGGTTTCAATTTCAGCTGAAGAAATCCCTATATTATCGCAACCTTGAGATGCTGCAATGCATTTTAAAGAATCATTTAATTCAACCTTGTACACTCCTAATTTCCCACTTTTAGCATATTTTATATTTGCCAAATAGGTATATGTTCCTTTTTTAGAGTTAAATATTAATTGATCACCTTGCAGTAAATCCAACTGTTTCCCAGTTAAATCACTTTCTGAATTCAAAACAGGAATAGTGGAAAATTTATTTAAATTTAAGTTGTAAATATAAGTATTAACTAAAAAACTTTTAAATGGATTTTTTATATAATCAACAGTGCTATTATCTCGAACTCTAAAAACAACAACTTTCTTATCATGATATAGTAAATTAAAATCCACACTCGAATTCAAAGTAGTTGTTGTTTTAAACACATTATAAATATTTGATCCATTTAAGATCTGAACACCATAGTTTTTCAATGTATAATTATATCCTTTTTTGTTCTTCTCAATATCTCCAAAATCAACCAATTTAATTTTTTTATTAACACCAATTACAGTATACCTACCATAGGAATCTATAAAATCAACTGGAGATCTCATCTGAATAGAATCCTGTGATATATCACTCCAGCTATCATTTTTTTTTGCGTATGTATTTGTATAAATAAAACCAAATCCGAGAATTAAAATTAAAATTTTAATACTTCCCATAAATCACCTACAATTATTTTAAATATTAATATGGTAAATTTGCTTCAATAAATGGTATCGGATCTATTCTTCCTGTTAAACCTATACCAAGTAATGCTTCACTTCTTGCTTCAAAATGTAAATGACCACCTTTAGAAATAGTATTCATTCCTTTAGCATTTCCAGAATCACCCGTTTTACCAATTGTTTCACCTGCATCTACTGGATCTTTTACATTTACACTAATAACTGATAAATGTGCATAAAAAAAGTAGACATATTGGCTTTCTGATAATTGACTTAAAGCATATTTTTTCTGTTTTATAGGCAAATCATTTATTGCTACTTTTAAAACAACAACTTTTCCATATGCTCCTCCTGTATCTTTGGCATATACAATGGTTCCACCACACACAGCGTAAAGCTGAGTTCCTGAGTTGGCTTGTAAATCCACCCCTTGATGATTCTTTGTTCCATTATTTCTAACTTTACCAAATGTCGCACCAAGAGCATTCTTCAAACCTGCAGTGCGCAATTTACAAGTGCTTAGGGGATTATGCCAACCATCTGCACCTCCGGCATTTGATTGATCAACCTTTTGCTGTGTAGGTGATGCTGTTGTTTCCTGCGCCTCACTTTTTGATGGCGCTTCAACTTTTTTCTGCTGGCTATTTTGTGGCTTAGGAACTGCTACAGGCGATCCTTTTAGTAGTTTTATAGTCTCATCCATACTTAAATTCACACCAGATGTCTTATTCTTATCAACAACATACTGGTATATATTAATGTGCCCATCAATATAATTACACAACCAAGAACTATAAGCTTCTTTCGAATTATTAAATCTATTTAAAAATGCTGTTGCTTGTTTTACCCCATTTTTTCCAAACTGAATGTACAATAATTTATGAGCACGCTCTTCACTTAAAGTGTTTAAAACAAATTTTTTCCCACCAGTAGAACCTTCATGGTGTAACAAATATGCAAACTTTGCCATCGAACTTGGTTCTGTTAGATTCTGATAAGGCAATTTTGATGCTTTAAAATTACTAATTGCATATGCTGCAGCTGCATCAATAGCCATTTCAGCATTAAATCGTAGATTTAGTTTTTGCGCTTTCGATAATTTTGGATTTGCCAATACGTATTGCCCAACTAAACAGGTCTTATCTTTGCACATTGATAACCAAGTTCCATCCAAAAACTGAGTTAATCCAGCCGCTGAACTCGAATTAGCTTTACTATTTACATCCCATTCTCCCGTTTTTTTAATTTTTGCTGCTTCAGCATCAATTACTGCCGCTAGTGAATGTGGTGTAAATCCATGCCTTTTAGCTGCACTTATTATATATGGCCTATATTTATTATTGATTGGCTTCAATAAAAAATTATCTTCTGTAAATTGAGAGGCAATAACATGAGTACTATTACCATTATCTGTTCTTATTTGCTCTTTCTTTTCTTCAGGAATTTGTACTTTATTTTTTTCAGACTTAATATCTAAAATACTAGGTAAACCTAAAAATTCACCTACTCCATTAACAACTGGTTTCCCCAACTTCCTTAACTCACCTAATATCTCATTTATAGAATGTTGAGATACTCCATCTTTTGCATAATGACTTCCTTCTACTTTTAATTTTCGAGAAGTTAATTTTAAAACTTTATTTCCCATCGGCAATTTTTTATGGTTTGCAATTAAATCAAAACAACCATTTACATTTTTATAATAAACCTTAAGCCCTTTTGAATGATCATTAACATATATATTATCAAAAAAACCTTTATCTGTTGTTTTTGTAATCTTATTATCATCAAATTCTAGTTGAATAGTAGCTTTCATAATTGATTTGAATGCTAAATCTAATATAATAATTTTCAATTTAGTTTCATAATTAACAGATTGATTCGAATTCTTATTTAATTGTATTTTTTGACCAACCCTAATATCATGAATTTTTTGACCATGTAAAGCATTAATCATAGCTAGTTCTTTAACCGTTGTCTGAAATTTTTTCGAAATTCCCCAAAGTGTATCACCAGCTTTAACCGTATAAATATTTGACATAAATTAACCTATTTATTTTTATAATTCAGTTCACTTTGAATTCCATGAACACCAACATCAAACTCATCTTCATTTTCTTCATCAAATTGATCCTCATCTTCAAAAATACTTGACCAATCATCAAATCCAATTAATGCGTTATATTGCGTAGATTCAATTTGTACCGATATTTCACTTTGCCCAGTAGAACTGGTAATTCCTTCCCAAATAATATTTTTACTTTCAGGTGCATACATTTGTATTTTTGCATTTTCAATTCCTGAACCTGCCAAGCTAGCAAATAAAAAATCAACTGCATAAGGTCCCGCCTTAGGTAATTCAGGAACCTCATAAGTTGCTTTGGAGCCCCCAACAAAACTATGCTGCCCTGCCTTACTCTCAAACTTACCGCCTGTTGTAGTAAATATGCCATCGCCATTAATCTTCAACTGTGAACCACCCGCCGTTAGCACAATCTCTTTCGGACTGGTCAATTCAATTTTATCTTCAGTGGAAATAAGCTTAATCACTTTACGGGCTATCGCCTCAATCGCATCATCCTGTGCCTGCAACTCGACTTTGCCCTTAGCCGCATAAGCACTTAAGCCTTTTTGCGCCGCAAATAGGCTTATTTTATCTTGCGCATGATGCACAATATTTTTTTGTGCACTCACATTCACTGAACCTTGTGCACTCTCAGCAATATCCTGCGAAGCCTGCATGACAATATCTTCAGGTGTAGTCATTGCAATGCCGTTGGGTGAAGCCAACAACATTAAAGCTTGCCTAAACAGCTTGCCCTGTTCCTGCTGTTTGGGGTCTGAAGAACTTTCTAAATTTTGGCTATAGCTCTCCATAAAGCCTTTCACATGCGCTAAGGCCTTTGTTGGCGTAAAAATTTCTGGCTTGCCAAAGCCACCGCCTAAAATCATTTCATCTGGATTGATTTTGATGTCTTCAACAATTTTGCCAATTTCTTTCAACGATTTCAGTGGATCATCTTTGAGCTGTTTTTTAATTTGCGCGACCCGATCCTTCAGCTGATCGGCACCATGTTCTTCAAGCTTTTCAATCACGCCCTTCAAGTTATCAAAAGCTTCCTCAGCATCTTCAAAATAGGCTTTGAACTGCTTTACCGTGCCTTTCACATCTTTAGTAATCGCGCCAATATCTTGAATAAAACCTTTGCAATTTTTTAAAGCATTCAGCGGATCTTCTGCCAAGTCATTTTTAAATAAACCGACTGTTGTCATTAAGGCTTCTGAAGTACTTTTAAGTTCTAAGGACTGAATCAGTTTTGGCAAACGACCTATAACATTCAACGCATCTGTTTGCTGCTTCACGGCAATACTGCTGAGCATTTTCATGCTTTCCTGACCTTGACTCAGCAACGTCTGCGCTTTGGCCGCTTCCAAATGGTCCGCAATGGCATTTTCCTGCGCATAGGTACTAATCAACATGCCACGACCCGCTCGAACAGCACCAAAGGCATCCGTGCGTAGTTCAAAACCTTCGCCACGACCATTGCTTTGTTCTTTATCTTTAGGATGACTCAGATTACCTAAATTCAGCTGTGTTGCTGCGTGGCTACTTTGTAGCTGCGTACTAATTTGCCCAGTTGTGTCATCAAAGCGCAGTTGGTTAAAGCCACTACCGCCCACTTCTTGCGAACGTATACCACTGAGCTTTTTGGTATCTGGTAGCTGACCTTTGACATCAAACATGGTCTGGTGACGCTCAGCTTCATGGATGCGTCCAACCACAAAAGGCCGATCGACATCTCCCTCAAAAAAGTCAATTACCACGATTTCCCCAATCCGTGGGTGAAAACGTGCACCATAACCCTCGCCCGCCCATGGCGTTAATACATCCACCCAAGCAGAGTCGGTATCATTGTCATTGCTGCCTGCACCGCCGTCATGACTATGATCATCCGTTCGGGTAAAGTTGAAACGGACTTTAATACGTCCCCAAGCATCAACATGAATACTTTCCCCTTCAGGTCCAACCACTTTTGCACGTTGTGGATAAGCCATCGGGCGGTGTTGTAATGGATCATATTCAGGAACGACCGCAATCGTACGGCGCACCACATACAGTTCATTGGCTTGGCGTTCATCATTTTTCGCTTGCCAACGACTACGGCTTAATAAGCTTTCAAGCTGGATTGCGATATCTTTAGGTAAGTTGTTTTGGTTATAAAACTGTTTGCCTAAAATTAAAAACTCACAATCTGAGCCCTGATGCTGATCAATTTCGGGATGATCGGTTAAACGAAACCAATATCCCACCTGTGCATCACGCACACTGCTATGCGCAACAAAATATTTGGCCGTTAATGCTTGATATTGATTCAGTTGTACGTTGGTTTGTTCTAATTGTGCTGAGTTTGTTTGCGTGGCCTGATCTTCACCATTTAAATCAGTAGTCCATGCAGAACTCAACGTCCATGCCTGCTCTAAACTGAGGGTTTCATTGTCATGTTGTTCACTATAAACATGCGCACTCAAGAGTGGATGGCTCTGATCTTGTGCTAAAGACTGTGCTTGCCAACGCTGTGTTTGTATGGCTGTCGATTGTAAATAACGCTGTGCGACAAAACTGGTCACCGTATCCATACGCTCTGTCGCATGACTGCGGTGAAAGCGAATTGATTGGCGTGCTAAAGCTGAAAAAATTTGATTATGGTCGATCAAACGTAAGACCTGTGCTTGCATTGGGCTGGCAGAAACTGGCACTGTCAGCTCTTTTTCATCAATGAGCCAATTAATGCCTTCACTACGCCAAAGTCGTGTAAGAAAAGCATAATCGCTTTCATTGGCTTGCATACTAAAAGGTCGTACGGCGTATTCACGACTAAGACCATCTAAATTTAAACTTAGGCTGGATGCAAATAAGGCACTTTTTTGTTGCCATTCACTAAACAAAATTTCCGTAATGTCACGTACGCTTTTATTCATAAACACACGGCTATTACGGCGCTTATGCCATAAAGCTGTCGCATCTTCTATAGTCAACTGATAGACCGTTAGAGCCCCATCACTCTGCCCTTGACTGGCTGCAGTAATCACGCCCGTCGTTCGGTAGAGTTGCCCCAAGTCTGTCACTTGATCTATTGCGACACGACTACCAATAAACTGCTTTAATGGAATTTGTGCATTGGTAGATAGGCAAAGTAAATTCGCACTAAGGCCTTGGTTAATACGATGTTCACCATCAATACGTTGGATAAAAACTTGGCTATTGAGTGTTTCATTCGAAAAATGAATATGGAGCGCTCGCTTTTGTACACTAAGGCCAAAATTCTCAATGAGGGAATAGATTGTTTTTAGCATTTTAATTTTTGAGTTCATTTTATTTATGCGCGCATTCTAAGAAATGTACTTTTTTTAGTCTAGTGATTTTTATATGACTTCGCATTTTTATGCAGTCATTCAACGACTTTTCGTTGCATAAGATTATCTTTAATTCCGCTTTTAGCCATAGATGTAGACTGCTAAACTGAGCTATCTCATTATTTATCAATGTCATCGGCATGATCCAGATTGAATCCAAACTCCCTGCGCAGGGCGTTACTATTTTTAGTGTAATGAGTGCTTTGGCACAACGCTTAAATGCGCTCAACCTGTCACAAGGCTTTCCAGACTTTCCAGCACCACCAGCACTCTTAGATGCTTTAAGTCAGGCCACGCAGGATGGATTTAATCAATATGCACCAGGTGACGGCCTTTTGGCCCTACGTGAGCAATTGGTCAACTTATTTCAGCAACGCGATCAAATCAGCTTAGACCCCATTACGGACATCACCATCACACCGGGTGCAACGATAGGCATTTTTAGTGCAATTCAAGCTGTTGTACATGCGGGCGATGAAGTGATTATTTTTGACCCTAGTTATGACAGTTATGCGCCAAGTGTAAAATTAGCAGGTGGTATACCAATTCACATCAACCTAAAAGCGCCAACCTTTGAGGTCGATTGGTCTGCTGTACGGCAAGCGATTGGCCCCAAAACTCGCATGATTATTGTGAATACACCGCATAATCCTACAGGTGCAGTTTGGGCAAAGTCTGATTGGCTCGCCTTAATAGATTTGATTCAAGATACACAGATCATTGTGCTGTCGGATGAGGTCTACGAGCACCTGATTTATGATGGGCAACGGCATTATTCTGCACTGTCTTTTGCAGAATTACGTGAACGCAGTTTTGTAGTGGGCTCCTTTGGTAAGACTTTTCATGTCACGGGGTGGAAAACTGGCTATTGTGTTGCCTGCAAGAACTTAATGGCTTTGTTTCGTCAGGTTTATCAATTTACCAATTTCTGCGGGGTTACCCCCATACAACTGGCATTGGCCAACTTTATGCAAACGCATCCTGAACATATTGCAGAACTTGCAAGCTTTTATCAGGCCAAACGCGATTTATTTAATGCGGGTCTGCAAAACTCACGTTTTCAATGGCATCCTGCTGCGGGCACTTATTTTCAAAACCTCGATTACAGTGCCATTCGACCCGACCTGAATGACAGCGAAATGTGCCAATATTTGGCTGAACAACATAAAATTGTGGCGATTCCTGTTTCCGTGTTTTACCAACAGCCTCCTGAAGACTTACGTTTGATTCGTTTTTGCTTTGCTAAAAAGGATCAAACACTCCGCCAAGCAGGCGAGATTCTGAGCCAAGTATAAGCTTGGCTCCAATACTGCTGGTTGCAAAACAACAAATGAAATTATTTGATCAATAAGCTTTTTTTAATCCAGACCTGTTAAGGTTAGATCCGTAGTTTAAAAAAAATACAGCACAGGATTGCACATGTCCCAACATCGGCCCATCGACAGCCAACAGACCTTATGGAAATCTTTTTTATTTTTCCTAATTCCGCTGATTGCCACCAATATTTTACAAAACCTATCTGGCACAGTGAATACAGTCTTTGTTGGGCAAATGCTGGGCGTGCATGCCATTGCTGCCGTGTCGGTATTTTTCCCAATTTTGTTTTGTCTGATGGCTTTTGTAATTGGTCTTTCTTCTGGTGCGACAGTGTTGGTCGGTCAGGCATGGGGGGCAAATAATCTAGAAAAAGTCCAACGTATTGTGGGCACTACGCTGTTTATGACTCTAACTGGTGGAACGTTGATTGCAATATTCGGAGTCCTGTGCGCGAAGTATATTTTACTTGCACTCGGTACTGCTCCCGATGTTTTGCATCTGTCGATTCCCTATGTACAGTGGATGCTGGCAGGAAGTCCATTGCTGTTTATTTATATTATTTACAGCTCTATTTTGCGTGGTGTTGGCGACAGTACAACTCCACTGATTGCTTCAGGCATGACCATTGGTACAGGCTTAATCATTACCCCTATTCTGATTGCAGGTAAATTCGGATTTCCTCAACTGGGAATTATCGCCCCTGCCATTGCAACCTCTATCGGCTTTTTGATTGCGCTAATTTTTTTATATATTTATTTAAACAAAAAGCAACATCCGCTACGTTTAGACGCATCCTTATTGCGACATATCCGCTATCAACCAGAACTGAGCAAAATTATTTTACGCTTAGGCATACCTACGGGCATTCAAATGGTCACCACTTCCGTCGCAGGCTTGGTGATTGTTGGTTTGGTCAACCTTTACGGCGCAGATGCCACAGCCGCTTATGGCGCAGTCAATCAGGTGCTCAATTATATTCAGTTCCCAGCGCTGTCTATTTCGATTGCAGCCTCTATATTTGCAGCCCAAGCCATTGGTGCTGGGCATGCCAATTTGCTCAATAAAGTCAAACGCACCGCATTATGGATGAACTTGTTTTTTACTGGCACTTTAGTGATTCTGGCCTATTTATTCTCTAAATATTTGATGGCGCTGTTTATTACCGATCCAAAGGTGGTGGTATTGGGCCAAGAGCTGCTATTTATTGTACTGTGGTCGATTATCTTCTTTGGTGCCAGTGCAATTTTTGCCTCAATCATGCGTGCCAGCGGTACGGTAACTGTTCCTATGATCATTAATATTGTGGCTATTATTGCGATTGAAGTGCCTTGTGCTTACTTATTTAGCGAATGGTGGGGCTTAAAAGGGATTTGGTATGCTTATGCGCTGGCCTTTGTGAGTCTTTGCATTCTACAAGGCCTGTATTATCAGCTGGTCTGGAAAAAGAAAGCGGTACAAAAGCTGGTATAACACGCCTACTCTATATGGATTTATTCTGACTAAAAAACTTGTGAATCCAGTGTTCAGCGCTTCATGCATATTCTTGATAAGGATTGAATTTTATCGTATTTATCACACTATAAATTCCTTGTTATAACCCCTTGTTATCAATAGATAGTAATAATAAGGGAAGTCGCATGACGCAACGAAAAATTAAACTGGGTGCTTTTATTCCAGCAACCTCACAACATGCTGCAGGCTGGCGACATCCGCAGTCCCGCCCGCAAGATCACCTCAGTCTTGATTATATAATTGAACTGACAAAAACCGCAGAACAGGGCTTATTTGACGCTTATTTTCTTGCAGATGGCCTTTCTGTCAACTGGAGCCACGGCGCATCCCAGCATAAAGGTAGCATTGGCTATACCGACAAAGCCGTAGGCTTTGAACCTGTGACTTTATTTGCAGCCTTGGCCGCGGTCACCCAACATATCGGCTTTATTGCCACTGCATCCACCACCTATGAAGAGCCGTATCTACTGGCGCGAAAATATGCCTCTTTAGACCATATTAGCAAAGGCCACGCCGCATGGAATGTGGTCACCACTATTTCGCCCGACACTGCCCGTAACTTTGGCACACATGCCCACCCAGATGCAACCATCCGCTATGAACGTGCCGATGAATTTATTCAGGTCACGCAAAAATTATGGGATTCATGGGAAGATGATGCCTTCAAATATGACAAAACCAGCGGACAATTTTTTGATGCCAGTAAACTGCATGAACCTTTGCATAGTGGCAAATTTTTTCAAGTTCAAGGCGCATTAAATGTCCCGCGCCCACCACAAGGCTATCCAGTTATTGTACAAGCTGGGCAGTCTGAAGATGGCCGAGAGCTGGCAGCCAAATATGCCGAAGTGATTTTTACCGCGCAACAAGACTTGAGCGATGCGCAAGCCTTCTACCGCGATGTGAAATCGCGTTTAGCCAAATACGGCCGCCATGCCGATGACTTGAAAATCATGCCAGGGGTTTCAGTATTTGTAGCCAAAACCGAACAGGAAGCGCAGGAAAAATATCAGCTTTTAAACAGTCTGATTCATCCCGATGTAGGCTTGGGACTGCTTTCTGGTCTAGCAGGCCATATTGATTTATCTCAATTCGATTTAGATGCGCCCTTCCCAGAACTCAAGCAAAGTGAAATTAACTTCACCAGCCGTCAGCAAATGATGATTGATATTGCGCATAAGCATCAGTTTAGCATTCGCCAGTTATATGAATACGTTGCCTCGGCACGTGGCCATTGGACTTTAATTGGTACACCTGAACAAGTGGTCGATCAGCTGCAGGAATGGTTTGAAAATGAGGCTGCAGATGGATTTAATGTTTTACCGCCGTCTACACCTGCAGGTTTAATTGATTTTGTGGAACTGATTGTGCCTGAGTTACAACGTCGTGGCTTATTCCGCACCGAATATGAAGGAAGCACCCTGCGAGAAAACTTGGGTTTGAAACGTCCTGAAAACCAACATGCGATACAGCATCAACAAGCGCAGGCATCCTAAGCCAGCGTAAAATATAAAAAACCAATCCTCGCTGTATTAAAAGCCCGCATATTGCGGGCTTTTAAATGTGCTATCGACGTTTGGAAGAGCTGCTTACCATGCCACTTTAAACTGCTCCAATTCATGTGGCAGATGCTGTGTAACATCTTGAAAGTCCCGCAGGATGTCATTTTTAATGGCCGCCAAACGGAAATCTTCACGTTTACGCGGACGCTCCAAATCGACATTAACAATACGCTTAATACGGCCTGGATGTGGCTCCATCACCACAACACGATCGCCAAGTAAAACCGCTTCTTCAACATCGTGTGTGACCAAAATACTGGTGATCTTTTCAGTCTGCCAAATTCGTTGCAGCTCTTGCTGTAAGTTGGCACGGGTTAATGCATCTAATGCACCAAAAGGCTCATCTAATAGTAAAATTTGCGGTCGATTAACCAGACTCCGTGCAATCGCAACACGTTGACTCATCCCGCCAGAAAGCTGGCTTGGATAGGCCTTTTTAAAGCCACTGAGCTGTACCAATTCCAGATGATAATCGATTAACTCTTGCTTTTCTGCCTTAGATAGAGTGCTCTTTTCTAGGGCCAATGCCACGTTCTGCTCGACATTCAGCCATGGAAATAAACGATGGTCTTGAAACACAATACCGCGTTCTAAGCTGGTCCCCTTAACTGGCTCGCCATCAATCAAAATTTTGCCCTGAAACTCAGCGTCCAGCCCAACCAACAAGCGGAGTAATGTTGATTTACCGCAGCCACTGCTGCCCACAATACTAATAAATTCGCCTGACTGAATATTTAAATTAATTTGTTCTAAAACTTGTAATTGCTCACCCTCTTTAGGGAAAAACTTGTTGAGCTGTTGGATCTGTACCTGACCTTTGACTGAGCTGGCTACTGGGTTGGAAAAATTAACGACTTGATTCATGTGTCTATCCTCATTGTTTTATTTATTGGCATCCTGGCGCCAGCGTAGGTTGTAATTTTCAAAATATTGCGCAGCTTTAGAAAACAGTAGACCGACTGCTCCAATAATCAGCATGCCATACAGCACGACTTCCATTTGAAATAGGTTTTGGCCGTCTAAAATTGGATTCACTACCCCAGGCGCGGCGATAAAAAAGTATTCTGCCCCAACTGTGGCCACCCAAGAGAACACCAAGGCAATATTCAAACCTGCAAAAATACTCGGTGTAGCCGCAGGTAAAATAACTTTTAAAAAGCGTTGTAGAGGGTTAAGTTTAAAAATGAGCGCGACTTCTTTCACTTTAGTAGGCACATTTTTCACCCCATCGTAGGTATTAAAAAACACGGGATAAAACACCACCAATGCAATAAAAATCACTTTCGATTTTTCAGCATTGCCAAACCACATAATCATTAAGGGTATCCATGCAAAAATCGCCACATGCTTAATGGCATTTAAAGTGGGTGAAAATATGCGGTCTAACCAAATATTGAGCCCTAATAACAAACCCAACACAGCTCCGAGCACACCGCCAATCACAAATCCCGCAGTATTACGTAATAAACTCGACCCGACATTTTCATACAGCTCACCCGATTGGACAGCCTCAATCAATACAGCCAGTACAGCTTTCGGTGCAGGTAAGAGCGCTGCATCCACCCAATTGAAAGCCGAGACCAATTGCCAAATCAGTAGCAAAGCCAATGGAATGACTGCACCACGATAATCAAACTTTCTCATGCATCATTCTCCATTTAACTTTGTTGATTCCATCCGCTGAACTGACGTTGCAGTAAGCGAATCAAGGCATCAAAAACGAATCCAACCAGACCAATGACAATCACTGTTGCCAATACAACATCTAACTGAAAAATCTGTCGCCCATACACCATTACGTAACCAATGCCTTCACTTGAAGCTAACAGCTCTACGGCCACCAAGGTGCCCCACGCACTCGCAAGGGATAAGCGTAAGCCACCAATAAAACTCAGAAATGCACCAGGTAAAACTAGGTTTTTGAATTTAGACCACGGGCTTAACTGGTACACTTCAGCAACTTCACTCAGCTGTGTCGGTATATTGCGTACGCCTTTAAATACATTAATGGTCATCGGTACGAGGGTGGCTTTGGCAATTAAAATAATTTTGAGGGCTTCATCAATCCCCACCAATAAAATGAGTAAGGGAATCCAACCCACTACAGGAACCAAATTAATAATTTTAAAGGTCGGCCAAATATAAGCTTCCGCTCGACGTGATAACCCCATGGTGAGTCCTAAGACTAAGGCCACGATAATGCCCGCACTAAAACCATAACCAATACGGCTCAGGCTGACTTTTAAATTGCTCCACAGCTCTCCACTGCTGTATAAATCTTTGAGTGCAATCCATACCAAATCAGGTGCAGGTAAGAGCAAGGGATTAACCCAGCTTTTTTCCACTGCGATTTGCCATAAAAACAGCAACAGCACAGGAAAAATAAATCCAATCACCCAACGTAAGGCGCTACTACTTTTCACAAAACTGTACAGGTTTTTAAATGCAGGTGACGCCACCTGCTCAAGTCCAGTCTTGGATGCATCCAGTTCTATGTCCTTGAGCATCATTTTTTCTCCTTCACCCGCGGGGTGATCATTTACCCCATACGTTTTGCCGATTCAGGCTCTTGATCGCATTGTTGACATACTTTGGTTCAACCCATGTATCCACATCAATGTTGCCTCGAATCAGTTTTAAGTCCTGACCCGCTTTGAGTTTTTGCTTAAGCAAGCTAATACTGGCAGCATCAATCACAGGATCGCTATGTTGCTTTAAATCGACACCTTCATTGGCACGTACAAAGGTGCTATAAGACAGACCCGATTTCGACCACAGCTTGAAGAGTGCCTCACGGTTTTTCTGCTCAGACTCCCACGCTGCCTGCTTTACCAGCACATTCACAACTCGTTGCACTGTTTCTGGATATTTTTGTTCGAACTTTGAACTCACCAAAACATAGCCTGAGCTTTGTAAATTGGTCGGCTCTTTTTTAGAGCTATAAATAATTTTGGCAATGCCACGGTCCACCACAGGAAATAAAGACTGATTACTAAAAATAGCGTCTAGATCACCACTGGCCAAAGCGGCATAACCTACGGCACCATCTACGTTAACAAAGCGAAAGTCTTTTTCGGTCAAGCCATATTTTTTAATAATTTGATACAGCGCCAAATGCAAACTTGTACCACGGAAAAAGCCAATGCGTTTGCCTTTTAAGTCGGCCCAAGTTTTGGCTTGAGAACTTGGCGGCACCGCCAAATAGGTATTGTCATGTGTGCCACCAATCGCGATCAATTTGGTATCTAATCGGCTGGCTTTACCAATTAATGCTGGCAAATCGCCAAGCCAAGTAATATCTACTAAACCATTGGCATAAGATTCATTAATGGCAGGGCCAGCGCCTTTAAAGTTGTTCCACTGGACTTTTATGCCATCTTTTTGGAATTCTTTTTCTAGTAAACCTAAAGTTTGCGTCGTGGCATAGTAACTGCCATAACCAACAGGACGGTTGCCTGAGCCTACTAAAGGCGAGGCAAGGCGGATCACCGTCGGTTTTGCTTCGGCGGCAAATACCTGTACCGTAGGCACAAGCGTCGCTACAGCAATCGCACTAGTAAATAAAATTTTAGACCACGTTTTCATAGAGATGATTCCTCATTATTTTTAAAAATTTAGAAGCCGTATTGGAGCTGTGCGACCAACTCGTTATAGGTTTTATTGCTAATTTCGTTATTCACATGATTCAAATTGATTTGGAATTTCGTGGTTTCTGCAAAAAATGCATTTAAACCTAAGCTATGAATATCAATGCTTTGATTGGCGGCATTCTTATCACGGTCAATGCTGTCAAAACGGTAAAAGGCTTGATAAGACTTCGGCCACCAGTCGTCATAGCGCCCTTGGTTGCGAAAACCTTTGACAAACTGCTCACCAAAGTTCCAAAACAGTGTGCCGGTATGCGACTCACTTTCGCGCTTATACACAGTTGCGGACTGCGGGTTAAAGGTTTGATCTTCACCCTGCACATATTCATAGGTCACCCCAAAAGGATGATGGTTGTAATAGAGATCAAAGCCTTTACGCAGCACATCGCCTTTACCTGCAAAGGCAGCTGAAGCACCTGTAGTGTCAAATAAGTTGCTCTTGCCCTGATACCACGACACCCCGAAGCTCAGCTCACGCAGCCACGAGTTGTACTCAGCGGGTAAGGTATAGCGCAGACGGCCAATAAAGTTTTTGTCATCGTTATCGTCTGATTTGTTTGCACCATTGCCATTCACTAAGCCAAAGGCATAGCTCAACATTGGTGAACGGTAGTTATAGCCATAATCCACGGTTGGAAAGGCATCTCCGCGCACAATCAGGCCCACCTCACGCAGCGCTAAACCATAGCCATAGCCCGGTAAGCTAAAGAGCGCATTATTAATGGTTGGTTTTAAGTCTTCAGTCGCTTGCACTTCTTGGCCAAATGGCAAGAGTTGCTGGCCCAAAGCCACACTCAAACGACCCGTATCGGCACTTAAAGTCGGAAGCGCGTTGTAAATTAACTGCGCATCTAGCAGATTCAGATAACTGTTGTTGGTACCCGTTTGTGGGGACGTACCAAAGCGCAAATTAAAGTCGAGGTTTTTGCCTTGCTCATAGTCTTTGAATAGATTGCCGGCAAAGCCAATTTGCACCGCACCCAAGTCAAATGACGAACGACGGTTGTTCACCGCAGCGCCAGTATTTTGCCCTTGCGGCTGCACCAATTGGGCTTCATCGCTATAAGATGCCTTAGCTTGTACAACACCATTGATTAACAGCTGGCGTGTAGAAAGTGCGGTTTTGGTATCTCGGTCGCGCTGTACTTGATACTTAAAGTTTTCAATATCACTTTGCAAACCCTGAAGCTCGGCTTGGGTTACAAAATTTTGTCCAGTCGCATCCTCTTCTGCACTTGAATCATCTGTTGCACTCAGCTCATCTGCGCCATCCGCGGAAACCGCTTTAGGCGCAGTGGCGCTTCCCCCTTGTATACGGCCCAATTCTGATTTTAATTGTTTTAAAGATTGCTCTAACTGGGCAACCTGCTGTTGTAATTGACCAATATCAGTTTCGGCATGACTGATGCCAATGCTTGCGCTTAAAAGCGTTAAAGCAAATGTACCTGAACGTATCGGTTGAATAATGGACTGGCTCATAAACGATGTTCACCTACAGTTTCGCAAGTGACACATCGGTCGACTTAATCAGCACAATCACTTGGCTGCCGACTTGAAGATCTAATTCCGCGACGGAGCGCGTGGTAATCACTGAAGTAAACACACCCGATGCGGTCACCACATCGACTTCAGAAACCACATCGCCTTTTACAATTTCTTGAATCGTCCCCTTAATTTGGTTACGCACATTAATAGATTGAATTGTCATTTTAAATTCCAGTTGTTTTAGTTGGAATTTAATATGACTGATTTATTAAATAATAAAAAATAATTAAAATTGATTTTTATATCTTATTTTATAAAATATAAACTAAATCCAATTCACCTGTGATTTTAAATAATCATCATCTTTTACAATAATATTTTCATACTGCCAAAAAATCACCCCACGCTCAGAAAGTTGTTTAATTTCTTTATTAATCGTTTGCCGAGAAGAAGACAATAAATCGGCCAAATCGTGTTGCGATATTTTTAATTGAATTTCGGTGCCTAAGCGATGCGCTGTACCGTACTGCTGCGACAGATCAATGATGATCTTACATACTTTTTGATGTAAATTAGCGACTTGCAAAAACTTCATTTGCTCTAGTAATTGTTGCATGCGCACGCTAATGATGCTCAAAGCATCATGCATTAAGTTATTGTTATGTTTAATTTCTTGTTCAAAAAATGCCATTGGAATTTGCAATACTTTCACCTGATTAAAAGCATAGAAATTATAATCGATGGCTTGCTGATTGATGCATACAGCCAAATTCATGGGGCTCTTTTCAGAGAAATAATTAAAGGCATGAAAACGCCCCAATGGGCTTAAATATCCAATTTGGATAATCCCATCGAGTAAAATGTAAATCGATTCCTTACAGTTTTCTTTATTTAAAATCAAATCGCCTTTTTGATATTTCTTAATAACTGAATTTCGATTTATTTCATCAATTTTATATTCAGACAATGTTTTGAAATTATTTCTTAAAACATTATTTTTAATATTTTTATTTAAATCAGAATTAAGCATAAATTAATCCATCCAATATATTTTTATTCTATATTAGATGGATAATTTAAGCTTAGCGAATCACTAATTCTGTATTGTTTTGCATATTAAATGCAAAGTTTTACATCACAACAGCTTTCTTTATGAAGCTTTTTCATAAATGCCGTTTTCACTGCTATAGCGTAGATTTGAAATATCTTCTTTCACATCTTTACGTAGCACTTTACTTGGCTGGCCATCTACACCCACGGGCGTATCCCCTTCTAAAGTGACACGGCGCACCACACGATGCTGATCGCCATAATCATTGATTGCGCGGTGCTGTGTTGCACGGTTATCCCAAATGGCAATATCGCCTGCATCCCAGCGCCAGCTCACAATATTTTCTAATTTTTCCACATAGCTTTGGAACAAATCATATAAACGGCGCGATTCAGACGAACTATAGCCAACAAAGTTTTTAAAGAAACTGCCTAGCAATAGGGTTTTTTCACCTGTTTCAGGATGCACACGTACCAAAGGGTGCTCTGTTTCATATTCTGTCGAATTGAAATAGTTTTTATAACGTGCCAGTACTTCTGGTGGAATGCTGGCTTTAGCTGCATAGTCATAGCTATTGCTATGCACCGTTCGTAAACTATCCGCTAAAATTTTCAGCTCTGCTGGCAAATCATCATAAGCGGTCGATGTATTGGCCCATACCGTATTGCCACCCACTTCAGGTGCGACCACACTACGTAAAATTGATGCTTTTGGATAAGCTTCAATAAAGCTGATGTCTGTATGCCATGCATCGGCACGTGCACCACGTGAATCAATTTCTAAAATATGTGCAGAACCATCTTTTACTGGCACAGTCGGATGATTGAGTGGCGTCCCCAAACGCGCTGCAAATGCTTCTTGTGAAGCATCATCTAAATGCTGTTGGCCTTTAAAGAAAATCGCTTTATGTTGCAGTAAAGCCTGATTAATTTCGTGAACAATGGCATCTTCCAGATCAGCCGAAAGTGTCACGCCTTCAATCACCGCGCCTATACGGCCATTAATGGGTTTAACTTGAATGTGTTGAAATTGGTAGCCCATGATCAGTTCCTCATTTATTAAAATTGTTAAGACTGCTTGTCTGTGAACTCATCATGAACAGTTTGCTTATTCCAATCTGTCAATTTTTTGACATTCTTATACTCGATTTCAGATAACTAAATTCCTGTACTGCGAAAGTGGCTACATTTATGCCCTCTTTAAAAACGCAAAAGCCCCGCAATTGCAGGGCTTTTATACAACATAGACTGAAAGCTGGGCTTATTTACCCTTGCCTATTTTGGTCGCCAAAGCGGTAATTTTTTGGTATCCCGTTGGTAAAATACGTTGAATTAAATCTAATGTTTTTGCATCGTTACCAATCAATAAACGACGTTTGTCTTTTTGCACCGCTTCTAAAATTTGACGCGCAGCTTCTTCAGGTGGGCAACGCAATAATTTATTAAAAGATTTTGCAGACTTTTCAGGGTTCATGCCCAAGCTCTTTAAGCTGTCATTCATCTTCGCTGCATTGGCGATATTGGTACGGATCCCTCCTGGATGTACACACAACGCGCTCACGCCACTATTTTCCATATCCAACTCTTGACGCAATGACTCAGTAAAACCACGCACTGCAAATTTAGTTGCGTTATATGCCGATTGCGTCGGTTGTGCTGTTAAGCCAAACAAGCTTGAAATATTAATGATGTGACCATCACCGGTTTTTTTGATGAGCGGTAAAAATTCTTTAGTGCCATACACAACGCCCCAGAAGTTGATGTCTACAATCCATTCAAGTTCTTCATAACTCGCGCCTTCAACGGTCGAGCCTAAAGCCACGCCTGCATTGTTAAAAATCATGTTGACTGATCCATGATTTTGCACGGTGTCTTGTGCCCAAGCACGAACTTCATCCAGTTTAGCCACATTCACTTTTTTGGTGGTTACACGCACATTGCTGTCTTTAATTAATTCAAGTGTTGTTGCCAAGCCTTGCTCATTCACATCACTTAATGAAAGATGACAGCCCTGCTTTGCCAATAAAACTGCCAGTTGTTGCCCAATACCAGAACCTGCGCCTGTAATTGCTGCCACTTTGTTTTTAAAATTTTTCATGTGTTGTCCTTTTTTTCGTGCATGCGCAAACGAATAACATGATGGGCCGAATGGCCTGATCTGTACCAATTTAAATTCAATATAGTTTTGACAATTTATATTGTCAATATCATATTGGGACGCGATAGACATTCAGATTGTAAACACCAGACCATAGGTCAAATGCCAATTTGTTGTTAAGATAGCGCCAGAATAGATTGAAAATGGGCGCATGTGGCCGATGACTGAAACAGAAAAGCGGATAGCAACACCAACCATAAAAAAGACCAAAGAACGTCAATTTAAAGGTCTATCCCTATCCGAACGCAAGCAACAGCGCCGTGAAAAACTGATTGAAGCTGGAATTGAAGCCTATGGTACACAGGGCTTTTTTTCAGTGACGGTAAAAGACATTTGTAATGAAGCCAAGCTGACTGAACGCTATTTTTATGAGTCATTTAAAAAAAGTGAAAATCTATTTCAAACCATTTTTTTACAATTGATCGATCAACTACAACAAAACGTTATGCAAGCGATTGTTCAGGCCTCCGCTGATCCCAAAAAAATGATCGAATCTGGACTGACTGCACTATTAACTACACTCAAAAATGATCCACGTATGGCACGTATTATTTATATCGACGCCATGTTGGTGCAAGAACTCCACAACCAAGCCACCATTCATGAAACCATGGCGCGCTTTGACCAAATGATTCAAGCCTTTGTGATGCTGAGCATGCCACATATTAAAAAAACTGAGGACGAAATTTCCTTAGTGGCCTCAGGCTTAAATGGTTATGTCACACAAATTGCCATTCGCTGGGTCATGAGTGGCTTTAAACAATCGATGGAACAAGTTTTATCATCTTGCAGCATTGTGTTTTTATCTTTATTCGATACTTTCTCTGCCGACAAAGAAGAAAATAGCGCCGAATCCATTGATATTTAAAATATTCGTGTGATTTACAACACCCATTTTTTAGCAAACGATTGCGATACATATCGCGTGAAATCTAGCAAAATTGTATAGAAAATTGTCACAATTCTTTGCAAAAACCAGCATTTTGGGCTTTCCTGCAATGATACTGTCATAATTAATCTTTGTAATAAGCCTGTCATAAATATAAGACGGTCAGCCGTTAACACACATGAAATAGGGTATTGCGCTGTGAAAGATGACTACATTTTAATTGTTGATGATGAACTCCCGATTCGGGAAATGATCCATACCTCTTTGGATATGGCAGGTTTTCAATGTCAGCAAGCTGAAGATGCCCGTCAAGCGCATCAGATGATTGTTGACCAACGTCCTGCACTGATTCTTTTGGATTGGATGATGCCTGGCGGTGTCAGCGGTGTCGACTTATGTCGTCGCTTAAAACGAGATGAAAACCTCTCTGAAATTCCCGTCATTATGCTCACTGCACGCAGTGAAGAAGACCATAAAGTTCAAGGTCTCGATGCAGGTGCAGACGATTACATGACCAAACCATTTTCAACGCGTGAATTGGTCTCACGCATTAAAGCAGTACTGCGTCGCTCGAATGCTTTAGGTGGAGAAAAAACCATTGATGCCAATGGTTTATTATTAGACCCAATGAGCCAGCGTGTAAGCTTTGGCAATAATATTTTAGAAATGGGCCCAACTGAATACCGCTTATTGGCATTTTTCATGACTCATCCAGAGCGCGCCTATACCCGTGCTCAACTTTTAGACCAAGTTTGGGGCGGAAATGTGTATATTGAAGACCGCACCATTGATGTTCATATTCGCCGTTTACGTAAAGTGCTTGAACCGTACAATGCAGACCGTTTTGTACAAACTGTCCGTGGCACAGGCTACCGTTTTTCTACCCGTGCGGATGCTGTTTTAGGTTAATTAAAATATATGTACGAACCCTACCCGGTCCCAGAGCTTGCTCAAGAACACAAAGCGTTTCGCTATAGCAGCCTCTGGACATTTGCCAAGCAAGACATGCGCTTGCTGGCATTTTTTCTGCTTATTGCAGCCTTGATTGGCTTTGGCATCGGATATTTTTGGATTTGTATTTCGCTCGCATTTGCACTGTTTTTTGCCCAGCAAATGCGTTCCTTATATTTAGTCAATGACTGGATTTCAAACCGTCCATACGATGTGCCTCCAAACCTTCATGGAATTTGGGGTGCATTGTTGTTTAATGTCTATCGAGCACAGCGCCAAGAACGGATTGTACAAGCCGAAATGGTGGGCTTGATTGATCGTGCACAATCATCTTTGGTCGCTTTAGCTGAAGCGGTGGTGTTAATTGATGAAATGCACCAAATTGAATGGTGGAATCCCGCAGCCGAAAAACTATTGGGCATTCAAGGACTCGACCGTGGTCGCAATATTTTGACTATTTTGCGCCAGCCTAGCTTTATTGAATATTTTAATAATTTGGACTTGGCACCCGACGGTCTAAAAATGAAATCTTCGGTACTCGAAGATCATTATGTGCAAGTCAAACTCACCCGCTTTGGTGGGGAAAGTCGTTTACTGGTGGCCTATGACGTCACCCGTATGCACAATCTTGAACAAATGCGTAAAGACTTTGTCGACAATATTTCCCACGAGCTACGAACTCCCCTCACAGTGCTCAGTGGCTATATCGAAACCTTTAATGATCAAGAAGATTTAAATCCGCGTTGGAAACGTGCCTTAGATTTAATGCAGGCACAAACCCGTCGTATGAATGCGTTGGTCAATGATTTACTGCTGTTATCACGTTTAGAAAACGAAAAGAAAATTGCTAAAAATCAGATTATTGAAATGCCAAGCTTAATGAGCCAGCTGTATGATGATGCGCATGCGTATAACGTCGATTATGGCCATACACTCAATTTAGACATCGATAGCCACTGCGACTTGATCGGCTCCGACAGTGAACTGGCCAGCGCCTTTAGCAACCTCATTACCAACGCCATTAAGTACACTCCAAAAGGCGGTACGGTGACTATGGGCTGGCATGATGATGGTGAGCATGGTTATTTTACAGTGGAAGATACGGGTATCGGGATTGACCCTAAACACTTACCACGTTTGACTGAACGTTTCTATCGCGTCGACAGTGCACGTAGCCGTCAAAGTGGTGGCACAGGATTAGGCTTAGCGATTGTAAAACACGTACTGATGCAACATCAGGCCTACCTCGAAATTGAATCTAAAGAAAACCAAGGTTCAATATTTAAAGTGGTGTTTCCCAAAGAACGTCTTTATCACGTTTCTTAATCTTTCGGCATCGTATAACACGGGCAGATCTCAACATAAAAAAACGGGCAGATCGCCCGTTTTTTATTTCTAAATATCTACAGTTAAAGCTTGCCTGATTGCTCTAAAGCACGTTCTTTTTGCAGTGCACGCTGATACGCTGGGCGCTGTTTTAAGCGCTCAACATAGGCTTGAATTTGCGGATAACTTCGCCCTGTCCGCTCTTGTAATGCAATCAGCGGAAAGCTCATTTGAATATCGGCAAAGCTAAAATCATCTGCAAAATAATCATGTTGTGCTAAGTGCTGTTCAATAAATTCAATATGTGCAGGCAAACGTGCCCCCACAAAACCGGCTTTCACCCCTTCGCCAATTTTCTTGGCAATTGGTCGAATCGGCCAAGGTACATGCGTCGGCATTTTTTCCATCACCAAGGTCATCACCAATAAAGGCATCAGTGAGCCTTCTGCATAGTGCATCCAATAACGGTACTGTTGCTGTGCGTTAAGTTCTGTAGGCTTGAAATTTGAGGCTGTATCAAACTGCGCTTGCACATGCTCTAAAATGACAGCGGATTCCGCAATCACCACGCCATCGTGCTCTAGCACTGGTGCTTTTCCCAAAGGATGGATTTTTTTTAATTCAGGTGAGCCTGAGTAATCGGCCTGCCGAGGATAATATTTTACTTGATAGTCGAGATTCAGCTCTTCCAAAGCCCACAAAATCCGAAATGAACGTGATTTTTCTAAATGATGCAGCCTCAACATTTCACTTACTCCTCTCTCATTTTTATTGTTATTTAAAGCCGAAAACTGGTTGCACGCACATTGGGTGCAAATACCAGTCTTTTACCCGCCTTCCAGCTTAAAGCAATACGGTGTTGATATCTACACTACGCAGTAAAGTTTTGGTTACAGGCGTTTTCGAGCTAATGGCCAATACTTTTTGCTGTAACTCTTCACTCAATGGTGTTTGAAAATGCAATTTACGTTCAATCCATTCCTTGCCTTCTTTATTGGCATGAAACTCAGCTTCGACACTAAACTCTCCAAGCTCCAATCCCTTATGCTGTGCATACATACGTAAGGTAATCATGGTGCATGAAATAAGGCCACTACAAATAAAATCATAGGGCGCCAAGCCCGTGTCGCCACCACCAAAAGATTCTGGCTTATCTGTGAGTAAAGTATGTTGAGTACTTGTAATTTGACCAGCCCATGGTGCTGTTAAAGTCTGAACTTTGGCGCTCGCAATTAATCCCATTGTTATTCTCCAGCTGTTTTATTTGTACAAAGCGAAAGGTTCAGCCTATAAGCTGAACCTCAACACAATCAATTCATTATTTTGAAGCACGCATTTTATCTGGGAAGACAGGTGCTTCGAGACGTGGGCCTTCATAGTCTGGAATTGTGCCAAAACGAGCATCGGCATTTATCCATTGTTCACGTGCAAGGCTCAGCTCTTCTTGGGTACGACCAACAAAATTCCACCACAGTAGAATAGGTGATTCAAACGGTTCGCCGCCCAATAGCAACACACGGCTGTTGGCATGAATTTCAATATCTACATGTTCTAAACCTGGCTCAAGTACCACCATGTTGTCTGCTGTTAATTCATGGCCATTAATGTGTGCCGTACCTTCCAAAGCCATAAAGCCATATTCAAATTTTGGATTTAAAGGCAAACGTGTACGGCTATTGTCTTTGGCTTCTAAATCAACACCCAAAAGCTCTGTATGTACCGCCACAGGCGACTTGGTCTTTAAAAACTCACCCACTAAGACCGTGATTGCAACATCATCATGATGTACAACAGGAAGTTCAGGATAGTGATCAAATTGTGGTGCCATATTGATTTTATCATCAGGCAAAGCAATCCATAACTGTGCGGCATGCATGTGGGTTTCTGTATCAGGCGCCACTTCAGTATGTGAAATGCCGTAGCCTGCTGTCATCAAATTGACCTGACGCGGGCGAATCAACTGCTTCGTTCCTAAACTGTCAGTATGCATCATGGTCCCTTCAATCATCCAAGTGAAGGTCTGTAAGCCAATATGTGGATGTGGCCCAACATCTAAGCCATCGCCTTGTGGAAACACCACTGGGCCAGCATGATCTAAGAAACACCACGCGCCAATCATGCGTTTATGACGACTTGGTAATGCACGCTTAATGACCGTACCTTGTCCAATTTCAGCACGACGTAATGGGAAATTTTGAATAAATTGATTTACATATTTTTCACAATCATCAGAGTGTGAAATTTCATCATAATTGCTATTGCTCATAGTTCTATCCTAAAACTTACCCATTCAGGTTCAAGCGATGGTTGATGTAGCTTATATTAATGACTTATGAATCGCTCAGCTACACTCCCATTAATATGCTGAATTTTATAAATAGGACAATCTTATTTTTGTGACATCACAATCGTCTCTGAGCACAGTTACTCAAGCAAGAAGTACAGCAATAACACTCAGCTACTCATATAAAAACATATTTAAATTACTCCTGTATTCGGATTAATGGTCATATTTGCTACTGATTTTTTTCAGTTTTTAGATTAATATTTATGCATATATTGTTAAAAACAAAATATAAATTCCCTATTTCTAGGGATACCTTTTATTTATTATTTTCCATAATAATCAATACATCTTGCCCCACGCAGGAATAATTATATGGTGGCAAAAGCAAGGCCTATGCTGAATGGGGCTTCTCAGCCCTACCCATCAACATTACATTTACTCAAACCAGAAGAACGTAATGCTGAGCATCGCAATGTCATTGAGATGGCGTTGAGGGATAAACACGCGCCTATTCCAGACTGCTTTCGCCGTGCATATTTAGACTATCAATATTACCAACAACGCCATTTCCTGATTCAAGCCAATTACATTGCTCAGCTTGTTTTCTTGCTGTATTACTTTGCCGATATGCTGGTGATTGCAGACATGCAACTGTATTCCGCAGGCTTTCGCTTAGGACTGGCATTTTTTGTAATGAGTGCGTGTTTTTATTTAATTCGTGTTCGAAAAAATATTCAAATTGCAGATATGGTACTGCCGATTGGTACAGTGCTCAGTACGGCACTGTGGGTGTATATGTTGCTTCAATCCAATAGCCCGTGGAGCGACAATTACTTATATACCTCGGTAATTTTTGTATTGATTGCCAATATATGTATACAAGTCAGTTTTAAGCCCGCAATTTATTGTTCTATTTTCATTTGCATGATTGCAGGCTTTGGTGCACTTATGCTGATGTCTGCGCCACAAGCCATTATTTTTGCGCTCACCCTTGGTCCGATTTGTCTGTTTAGTCTTTATATTAGCTGGAACAATACGCTCAATGGTCGCCGTACTTTTTTAAGAACCTTATTAGACGAATGGTATCTGAATAATTTAAATGACCTTGCACACACAGATGAGCTGACACAGCTGTATAACCGCCGCCAATTTGTGTATGCCGCCGAGCATAAAATCCATGAATGGCCTACACCGGCAGGCACCTGCTTACTGATGTTTGATGTCGATCATTTTAAAAAAATCAATGATCAGCATGGCCATGATATTGGTGACCAAGTCCTACAGATTATTGCCAATACAGCGCGTAAAGAAATGCGTCATCATGATATTTTGGCACGCTTTGGCGGTGAGGAATTTATTGCACTGATCCCCGAAACACAAATTGATGACTGTTTAATGATTGCAGAGCGAATCCGTCTCAGCATCTCTCAAGCTCAGTTATATTTAAAACCCGATGTTAAACTTAAGTTCACTGTTTCTGTTGGGGTGGCTGAACTCAGATCACCTGAGCAAAGTTTAGATGAGCTCATTAAACAAGCCGATATTGCTCTCTATCAAGCCAAAGCCAACGGTCGAAATTGTATTGTTCGCTATGATGTATCTATGACTGAAAAACCTGATCAAACCCATAGCTTTCCAAATCCTGAAGCGATAGAACGAATTAAAGCATTGAAGAATGCAAAACATAACTTTGAATTAGCCGATACAAAATAAACTCAGGGCTTTTGCTTTATATTTTTAATTTTTTAATTACAATGAATGCAAAATTTTCACAAGTTTGTAATTGAGCTGTTCATGCAATCCGATTTACTCCCAACACCTTTTCTTCAACCAGCAAATCCAAAATTCGAATTTATAGATTTGTTTGCAGGTGTCGGTGGTTTCCGTATGGCATTACAAAATCTTGACGGACGTTGTGTTTTTACTAGTGAATGGAATCAACACGCAAAAGAAACATATTTTCAAAATTATGGTGAATATCCTGAGGGTGACATCACTTTAGACGAAACTAAAGCTAAAATTCCTGAACAATTTGACATTTTATGTGGTGGTTTTCCTTGTCAAGCCTTTTCTATTGCGGGTAATCAAAAAGGGTTTAATGAAACTCGTGGGACCTTATTTTTTGATATTGTCGATATTGCAAAGAAACATCAGCCCCGTGTAATTTTTTTAGAGAATGTTAAAAATTTAGTTTCTCACGATAAAGGCAATACCTTTGAAGTAATTAAAAACACTTTAAAGGAACTAGGTTATGCCGTTTATTTTCAAGTTTTAAATAGTATGATTCATGCCAATGTACCTCAAAATCGTGAACGTATTTTTATTGTGGCATTTCATGAAACTCTAGTTCCTAATCATGCTAATTTTCAATTTCCTGAAGCGATACCATTAACGAAGACGATTCATGATTTTTTAGAAACTGAGAAAGTAGATCAGAAGTATTATTACAAACAAGATCACATGTATTATCCAATATTAAGTGAAAGCATGACTTCTCGAGACACCTTGTATCAGTGGCGTCGTGTATATGTTCGTGAAAATAAAAGTAATGTTTGCCCGACTTTAACAGCAAATATGGGTGCAGGTGGTCATAACGTACCGTTGTTGCTTGATAATAATGGAATCCGTAAACTTACACCAAAAGAGTGCTTTGCGTTTCAAGGCTACCCCGTGAATCAAATGATTTTCCCTGAAAAAATGTCAAATAGTGCATTGTATATGCAAGCAGGAAATTCCGTCACTATGCCATTGATTCAACGAATTGGGGAACAGATTTTGGAAGTTTTAGTTCCTCAAAAATAACATCAATCATTTTAATTAATTGTCGGTGGATATCCGGTATTTTCTGACTTAAATCCACCGTATAAAAATAAAGAGGAACCCCTAACATTTTTACACTCATTTCAAAATTTTCATCAACTAGAGGATAAAGTAGCATTCCAGCATAATGACTATCTGGGTCTGCAATTTTATAGCTCATTGTATAGGTATAAATTTGGCGGATATATTCACTACTAATTTGTCTTTTACCATTCCTTTCATTTTTAAGCATATCTGTAAATTTTGTATCAATAATCAATCCAAAATCTTTCAATTTTGTTTGAATCATCATATCAAGATACATATGTGGAAAGCATTTATAAACACCTCCATAAGGATTTTCTAAATCTAGATCAACTTTAGAACCTTGCTCAGAAATAAACCTATATTTTCCTTTGTCTAGATTTAATTTAAAGAATCCAGCAATCCCCTTTTCAAAAATTTTTCTTATTTTTTCATTCGTTAACATCAATTTTGGCTGTATCGAATCACCAGTTTCTGTAGATAACAATTTCATATCATGTATCAATTTTGATAAATGGATAACGTGTTTACACACATGTTCAAAACTAGAAAAATGATCCCTATCTAAGCGATATTTTGAATTTGCTATCACACCATAACTTTTCAGTTCAAATTGATCCTTCATTAACTGTTTGCGAACTGTTGTCGAAAGATCAAATGTTAAAATTAACTCTAAGGCACTCATCATATAAGCATGACGATTTGTATTGTACGTTGTTTCATTATATGAACAATAAACCCGTCCCTTCGCCAATGACTGACGGATTTCTGTTTGATAAAAATCAATTTTTCCTTTTACTACAGCAAGCTCTTTTGATTTGGCCTTTAACTGTTTTCTTAAATGTTGATGTATATAATCTGACAAATGCTGAGAAAATACTTTTCCTATCAATGCTTCCAAACCGTCCATCTGCTCCAACTGAAATTGATCAGTTAAATTTTGATGTAAGTATTCAGAAGCATACAACATTAAAAACCATAAATTTTGAATAGGAATATTTGGCATAACAACTCCCCTAATTATTCAAAACTTATACTTTGTGCTTTTTCTATATCGTCATACCAATATTCTGCCAATAAAGGTTTAATCTCATTTTCCACCACATTCTGCATCCACAGAAGTTGTTCTGCTGTATCTCCAACTTTGTCAACTGGGACAAAAAAGCTGTGGCCTAACATATAAGCGACGCCATTATTCTTTTCAATGTTTGCATTAACTTCCATCACAAAATCACGTATTTGATCTGAGAAATCTTTTTTAATACCACACTGTTTTTCTAGCCAACTTGCCCAAGCATCATTTAACAATGGCTGTAAAGTAAAGAAGCTAAAACGACGTCTAAATGCAAAATCCATATGATTAAGCGACTTATCTGCTGTATTCATCGTACCGATGATATAAAGATTATCTGGAATATAAACCTTTTCCAGTTCATGCTTCCTATATGTCAAACTAAGTGCATATTGTTCGCTTCGCTTACTATTTTCCAGTAAAGTCAGCATCTCACCAAAAATTACCGATGGGTCGCCACGATTAATTTCATCAAAAATGAACACAAAGCTTTGAGCTGGGTATTGTTTTGCTAAATCAATCATTGCTAAAAAAGGTCCATCAACCAATTCCAGCTTACCATCTGAACGTGGACGCCAACCACGAATTAGGTCTTCATAAGAATAATTAGGGTGGAACTGAACATTTTGAATATTTTGCTGATTAGGATACTGAACTATAATTTTAGCTAGTTGCTGTGCTAACCATGTTTTTCCTGTTCCAGGTGGACCTTGTAAAATAATATTTTTCTTCTGCTTTAACTGTAGAAGATAGTTAGATAAAACATTTTCGTCTATGAAACATCCTTTTTCGATTACATGCTTTAACTCATATTTTTCATCTTGTATGAATTGGCCGAAATCAAACTCATCTAAAAATTTTAAATAATTATTATCCCCTAATACAGCTTTAGGAACTCCTTTACTGACATATTCACTAAATGAATTCCAGCTCTCATTCTGTTCATCACCTTCTTTCTTCAAGACTTTAACTGTCTGAATTGATTGCTTAAGATCATTAACATCAATATTAAACAATTTGCTATCAAAAAAAATCTCGTCCCAACTTAAAATGACTTTTTCCTGAATTACTCCATCATATGATTTTTTAAAGTTCTCTGGTTTATTAAACCATTTTACAAACTCACCAACCAATACTTCTCGATCTAATATTTGAGGCACTTTCTCTAAACTTTTTTTAGCATCTTTTAAGTCAGCCTTGTTTAAGCCTAGATCACTTGGAATTAAATCCAATAATTCTTGTGGTAATTCATTTGGATATAGATCATTCACTGCCTGTAGAACGCTAATACCAGCCTCAACTTGCCCTAATGCTTGATTCGGTGAACTTTTTGTTTCAGGACCAATGCTCGGACAATCCAACAAGTCTGGATATAAATAAAAGTCTCTTTTAGTAATAACCTCTGGCAAAAAACTAATAATATCTAAATGAATAGAATAAGACTTTATCTTGGTTTTAGCCTCATCTTTATATTCATTGATCGTTTTTTCTCTTATTTTTGCAATTGCTTTCAAACCATTTGAATAGGCTACTTCTTTCTTTCCCTCATCCCCACTTAAGACAACAAAAGCTAGATCATCAATTTCAACCCTTTCAAATAACCAAGTTATCCCAGGAATAATGATATTTTTTTCTTTACTTAGAATTTTTCTAATTGAATCCTGATCATTTGTACGAATTGAAAAAAAAGACATAAGTACCCTGTAAAATTATTCATGTTCTATCAATATTATAGGCATAAAAAAAGACGCCTAAGCGTCTTTTTTTATTGAAAATTAGAGATTAAATTTATAAATCCCTCACTGCCTCAAGCATAGCTTTCGGCCTAATTTAGGCAAGAAACGTCGTTTCTTGATACCCCTAAATTACTCCCATTCAATCGTAGCAGGTGGTTTAGACGAAACGTCATAAACAACACGAGAAACTTCAGCAATTTCATTCATGATACGTGTAGAAATCTTGTCTACTAAGTCGTATGGAAGGTGAGCGAAACGTGCTGTCATAAAGTCAACAGTTTCAACCGCACGAAGCGCAATGACCCATGCATAACGACGACCATCACCTACAACACCAACTGATTTAACAGGTTGAAATACTGCAAATGCTTGAGCAGTTTTATCATACCAACCGCTTGCACGAAGCTCTTGCATGAAGATGTCATCTGCAAGACGTAAAATGTCAGCATATTCTTTCTTCACTTCACCCAAGATACGTACGCCAAGGCCTGGACCTGGGAATGGATGACGGTAAAGCATTTCAAATGGAAGACCTAAAGTTGTACCTAAACGGCGTACTTCGTCTTTGAACAAATCACGGATTGGTTCAACCAATTCAAACGCTAAATCTTCTGGTAAACCACCCACGTTATGGTGTGATTTAATAACGTGCGCTTTACCATTTTTAGTGGCAGCAGATTCAATCACGTCAGGGTAAATTGTACCTTGAGCAAGGAAGTTTACGCCGTCAAGCTTACGTGCTTCTTCAGCAAATACTTCGATGAACTCACGACCAATAATTTTACGTTTTTTCTCAGGATCAACTTCGCCTGCAAGCGCAGTTAAGAAGCGATTTTCAGCATCGGCACGAATCACACGGATACCCATGTTTTTCGCAAACATGTCCATCACTTGTTCGCCTTCGTTCAAACGAAGTAAACCGTTATCTACAAATACACATGTCAATTGATCGCCAATCGCGCGGTGTAAAAGTGCAGCCACAACAGATGAGTCAACACCACCTGAAAGACCTAAAAGAACTTTTTGATCGCCAATTTGCGCGCGAAGTTGTTCTACACGTAAATCGATGATATTTTCAGAATTCCACAAGCTACGGCAACCACAAATACCGTGAACGAAGTTCGACAGTAATTCAGCACCTTTTGCAGTGTGTGTTACTTCTGGGTGGAATTGAATACCGTAGAAACGACGCGCTTCGTCAGACACCATGGCAAATGGGCAACTTGGTGTGCTTGCAGTGACTTGGAAGCCTTCTGGAATGGCAGTCACTTTATCGCCATGACTCATCCAAACTTTAAGCTTGTCTGCAGAATCTTCAAGATCACCAATCAATTTGTCACGAACTTGAATATCTACTTCTGCATAACCAAATTCATGCACATCACCTGGCTCTACTTTACCGCCAAGTTGTTGTGACATGGTTTGAAGGCCATAGCAAATCCCTAGAACAGGAACACCAAGCTCAAACACAACTTGAGGTGCGCGAGGGCTACCATCAACATAAACGCTTTCTGGGCCACCTGATAAGATGATACCGTTTGGATTAAATGCGCGAATGTCTTCTTCAGACATATCAAAAGCATACATTTCAGAATATACGCCAGCTTCACGTACGCGACGTGCAATTAACTGACTATATTGCGAGCCGAAATCCAAAATGAGGATACGATCTTCGGTAATTTGAGTATTGGTAGTCATGACAAACAACTATGAAAGGCTAACGAAGGATTAGCGCGCCATTCTATCATTTTTCTCAGGCTAACGCACATTATTCGGACAAGCTCTAAAAACAAACAATCTCCTTGCATCACACTGCTTTTATGCTGAGACATACCGACAGTCATGATTTGCAAAAAGGTATGCTCAGCAAAGTAAAATTATCTTCAGGTCGCTTTTTCAATTTTTAGGACATGCAAACCTGTAGGCTTATAGCTATGCTTAGCAACTTCAGCATCAATATGCACTTGATCTCCAGCATGTATACCTGCTGCTTTCCAAGTTTTTTCATTCATTTCTAATAAAATTAACCCTGTCCCATCGTTAAATTCATAATTATCTAAATTCAAATGTTTAACCAACGTCCCCGTCAGCTGGACGACATCTGCATTGGCCAAATGTTTAATGTCAGCAACGTGTACCGCATGTTGCTCTGCTTGCTGAGTGGTCTGTATCACATCTTGTTGTGCCAAGGCATGTTCAGATAGAGCCAATGAACCAACAAGCACCCACGCTATTCGATATTTATTCATTATTTTGTCTCTATATTTGTATTTATTTGAAATTCTATCTAAACAAAATTCTGCCCGCTTAGATGTGCCTTTTTGTAAATGTTATACGCAAAATTAAAGCGGTCTTATGACCGCTTTATATAGCAATAAGATACTGATACTATTATGATTTTTCAAATAAAGCATCTAGACTAATTTTGCCTGCACCATGCAGTGCCAAGAAGATAAAACCACCAGACATAGCTAAGTTTTTCATCAAGTTAATGCTGTCTTCTGCACCTGAGTGGAAAATAAGCGCCGTCACTATGCTAAAACCGGCTAAACCCAATGCAACAAGACGTGTTTGTAAGCCCAGTAAAATGGCTATGCCTCCACCCAATTCCATTAAAATAGTCAAAGGTAATAAGCCACCAGGAACACCCATTGCTTCCATATAACCTTGTGTTGCTTGATAAGCCGTTAGCTTACCCCAGCCCGCAATAATAAAAATAAAAGCCAATAGTGCGCGCCCTATTACAGAACTCAATGCACTCACGACAGGATTTTCACTCGCCTGTTTCAGCACAGTATTTGGATTTAACATCTTATTCACCTGATTAAAATCTGTTCATTTGATGTGGCTATGTTATTTTGTTGCCTTTTCGGAATAAACCTGATTTCTAATAACCTTCGTCCTATAAATAGAACAAATTAATGATAAATTAGTCTGTAATTAATACTGACTTTCTATAAGGGTGCTGATAGCATCAAACCACATTTTTATGTGTTGAATATTCATGGAACTTATTGATTTTATATTGCATGTCGATACCCATTTACTCGAATTCATTCGTAATTATGGGGGATGGATTTATGCCATTCTTTTCCTGATTATTTTTGTAGAAACTGGCCTTGTGGTGATGCCGTTTTTACCTGGCGATAGTCTATTATTTGCTGCAGGGGCATTGGCTGCATCTACTGGTGCAATGAATCCTTGGGTATTGTTTATCTTATTGTTTATGGCGGCTGTGTTGGGTGATACGCTAAACTATCATATTGGTAAGTATATTGGCCCACGTGTGTTTGAAATTGAATCGCGTTTTATTAATAAACAGCATTTGATTGCAACACAAAAATTCTTTGAAAAACATGGTGGTAAAACCATTATTTTTGCGCGTTTCATTCCGTTTGCGCGTACCTTTGCACCTTTTGTAGCTGGTGCAGGCAGTATGAATTACAAATTCTTCCTGACTTATAACGTCATTGGTGCGTTCTGCTGGACAGGTTCATTCATTTTATTGGGTTACTTATTTGGCAATATGCCGATTGTAAAAGACAATTTTACTCATCTTATTTTCGGCATCATTATCATCAGTGTTTTACCCGGCATCATTGGTTTTATTCGCCAAAAGCTGAAAAAGTCTAATCCTTCAGCATAAGTGCTTGCCCTTTATGCCGAAAAAAATCGCATAATCACTGGGCACATACATAACACCAATAACATGGCCGATCCTTTATATAAAAGATCGGCTTTTATTTGCTTTAAATTTCCCGCCAAAATAGCACGACCAAAAGCCATCCAAAACATCGCCACTGGGCAAAGCACTAAGCTAAAAACCGCAAATACCAAAATAAAACTGGTCGGATTGTCCCATGTATTGAGTGGAAAAATCCCGGCAGCAAAAAGCAAAGCCTTTGGATTTTTTAAGGTCGAAAAAAATAATTGATGCGGTCGAATGCCATTAAAACGCGCATTATGTTGCTGTAAATGTTTGGCCGTCCATAAATGAAACGCCAGCCAAAACACATAGCCCACGCTAAAAAGATGCAAAATTAAGATTAAATGTGGCCAAGTCGGTGAACTTAGATGAATGAGCAAGGCCCACAAGTTAATGGCATAAAAATAACCAAAAAACTGTGCAGGAATAAACAGACTGGTTTTCGCAACACCCTGCTGATGCGCTGAGCTTGCTAGTAAGGCATTCGTCGGTCCTGGTGTCATCAGAACGGCAATCACAGCCAATACAAAAAGCCAACTCTCAATCATAAAACCTAAGAAATTCAACAAAAATCGATCGCCATTATCTGCCAAGATTGACAAAAAACAAGTACGTATCCGATCAAAAAAATGTATTTAAGCCATCACAAAGCAAGACAAAGCTGTATGCAAAATTTGCAAAAAAGCATGTAAGACAAATCAAAGAATAATAAAAAGATACTGATTTATAAAAATAATTTAAATTTAAAGCGGGGCTTTTATTTAATACTGAGCTGGCCATAAAGAGGCCAAGAGAATGTAAAGAAAAAGACAAATTTTATTACACTTTTCTCATGCTCAGCCTGTGGCACATGACAGGCCAAGCATCAGATCGAATGATTATTTTGCAGGTGTTGCTGTACGTGGAACCATTGCACAACCTTTAAAATTGGCAGCTTGTAATACCGCTTCTTGCTCCCCTTTTAAACGAGCAATTTCAGTATTTTTGGTATTGGATGATTGTCCCATATTCACAGATACACTCGGTCCAATACCCCAGCCACCACGACTTCCCCAACCACCGCCTAAACCAAGCCCGATCCCCATACCTGTACGTTTTGCAGGTTGTACACCATCATTTAAATGTCGCTGAATTCGGTTGTACTCACTTTGCAATTGGTAGCAACTCAGTGCTTGATACTGCGTTGGTGAGACATAAGTTGGTTTTACCGTCGTTGCACAAGCACCTAAGAGCATTGTACTTGTAGCCAAAAGGCTGACATAGATCGCTTTCATTCTGTTCTCAAACTACTTCTTTTCAATTTCATTGAACAATAATTGATAGGCTTGCGTCAATTTATGTTCTGCAGCCAAATGAATCAATGGCTGATTTTTATGATGCGATTCTTTCATAATAATAGACGGTGGCAACATGCTCTCTAAAACAGGTAAACCTTCATCCTTTAATTGCTGTACCACCTCACGCGGTAATTTAGCCTGTGCCTGAAACTGATTGACGACAATGCCTTCAATTTCTAAGCGATCATTATGATCATCTTGAGTTTCAATCACATTTTCAATCAGGGTTTGTAAGGCACGCTTAGAAAATACATCGCAATCAAAAGGAATTAATACACGATCCGCCGCAATTAAAGCCGATAAGGTAAAAAAGTTAAATGCAGGTGGCGTATCAATAAAGATCCGATCATATTGCCCATTTAGCTGTTGCAATGCATCGCGGAGCTTATAAATTTTATGCTTAGATTCTAATACATGCGCCAAAGCACCTAAACTTGGGCTGGCAGGAATCACGTCTAAATTTTTAAATGGCGATTGATGCACATAGCCTTCAAGACCTTTGGAACGATTTTTTAACAATGAACCAATGGCATTGCCTAATAGGCCTTTACTTTGGGGTGCGCCTAAAACGTCCTCAAAATAATTTTCAATATTTGGCTCAAGTGCAGGTTTGTCTGCCGAATAAGTTGCGTCATCGCCTAACAAATATTGACTCGAGTTGGCTTGTGGGTCTAAGTCAATCACCAAAGTTTTTAGACCTTGATGAGCACTAATGGCTGCCAAATTGACGGTAATACTGGATTTACCAACCCCACCCTTTTGATTAAATACCACGCGCGTCCGCATGTTGTCCCCTCAAATTTTATTATTGATATTCATCGATGGGTCTTAGTTTAACCAAGACCCAATTTGGCTTGCCCAATCATGTCGGACAATTAACCAAAGTTTGGCTTTAAAATCACTAAACCAATAATTGAAACTAAAGATAGCACCGCCAAAAATAGACCTGCACGGCGTTGTACCAATAAGATCTCATCTCCCTTGCGGTAAGCTTTACCCAAAGAAGACAACAAAACTAAAAACAACACCACTTTGGCATAAAACCAAGGCTGCACATCAAAGTTTTTCATCCACAATAAAACAATGCCCGTCAATGCAATGAGCGTCATGGCACCATGCTGTAACGCAACAAACAATTTACGTGCTACGGGGTTTGGCTGATTGCCTTGTACCCCTTGAAATAGGGTAAATGCACGTACTAAAACGGCCAAGCATGCCAACGCTGCACCACTCATGTGTACAATTTTAATCAGTAAATGTGTATCCATCGTGACTTATTCCGCTTTAGGTGCATGAGCACATTCTGGGCTCGGTGTGGCTTGTCCTGCCCATTCTTCAGGCAAAAAAGCATGAATTGCCAAAGCATGGATTTTACCTGCACCTAATAAGTCACCTGCAGCGCTATATACTTTTTGGTGGCGCTGGACTAAACGTAAGCCACTAAAGGCTTCGCTCACAATGATTGCTTTAAAGTGTGACTCTTTACCTGGGAAATAACCACCATGCCCAGCAGATTCGTTCACCACCTCTAAATGACTTGGCGTTAATTGCTGTAAACGCTCAATCAATTGTTGCTCCAAGTTCAAGACCTGACTCCAAAAATCCAAATTTATCGTTTGAGTATACATGCTTCTTTCGTGGCATTGCGCCAGCGCACAGACGAAAAAAACAGCCTGCGCTGAAAAAAACAGCTTAAAATTGCAAAAATTGATTTTATTTTATGCAAACAACACAAGCTTTTGCATAATTCTATTGACCGAAAAAGGCTTTACTGTATTATACGTGGCATGCGGGAATAGCTCAGTTGGTAGAGCATAACCTTGCCAAGGTTGGGGTCGGGAGTTCGAGTCTCCTTTCCCGCTCAAAATTTTTTCATTCGGTTTTTTATTTAAAAAATTGGATAGACTCCGCGGGAATAGCTCAGTTGGTAGAGCATAACCTTGCCAAGGTTGGGGTCGGGAGTTCGAGTCTCCTTTCCCGCTCCAAATTTTTTTCGATTCAGTTTTTTAGTAAAAAAACAGGATAGACTCCGCGGGAATAGCTCAGTTGGTAGAGCATAACCTTGCCAAGGTTGGGGTCGGGAGTTCGAGTCTCCTTTCCCGCTCCAAATTCAAAAAGCCCTCATCGAAAGATGGGGGCTTTTTTATTGTTGATTTAATTAATGTTTTTTAATCTAATTAGAATTATTTACTAAACCCACGCCTACCCATACAGTTCAGAATATTTGTGAAAAACCTCAGAAAAAGCCTACGGTCACTATTACGTTAGATGAAGTCGATATTTTAGTAGAAATACGTCAAACTATTCGTGCAAAAAACTATAGCGATCAACTCATAGAATTATATGCTAAAAAACAGTCTCCAGCCTTGGAACGTTTGCTGCTGTGGAGCATTCTACGCTCAAAATTAACGGAACCTCAACTGGACCTTCTCAATCATATTATTCAGCAGCAGCAACGATTTAAGCGCAAGCTTATACGTGCAGATTTTCAGCCGGTCAAGCAAAGTTCTCTGAAGACCATGTTTTCACAGTTTGCAGTCCATTGGCTGCAGGCAACGCAAAACAAAGACATTTCATCATTTTCAAATGCCGATTTTGAAGATATGTATGGAGAAATGCTTTTATTAAAGAAAGAAACAACTAGAGAGACTTTACAAAAACGCCTACAGGAGTTTCATCACAAACAGACCTTATTTTTTAACGCACCCACTATCGATCTAGATAATTTAATCCAGGTAAAAATCTGCAGAACCGCATTGATCTCGCCCCATATTTTTCACCATATGCTAGAGCAACTCGAAAATACTCAAGGTATTTCAGTTCAGGATAAAAATATGTTTAAACTGATTTTTATTCTGGGTTTCAGAGCCGGACTACGGATCAATGAAACATTGAATGTCTTCGTACGTGATCTATTTATTAGTGAAGATGCTGTGATACTCACCATTCGCAACAATCGCAATAAAAATCAAAAAAGCTACTCAGCTTACCGCAAGATTCCCCTGCATCATCTACTTAAAGCCGACGAATTACATGCATTTAAAACATATAGTCAGAATAGAAAACGTCTGCTAAAAGAACAAGGAAAATCAGTTGCACAACCGCTATTTTTAAAACAGTCCTTAGAAGAAACTCATGAAAATGAAGTGAATTCCCTATTGAAACAATTGATCCAGCCAGTTTTTGGAGAACACAATTTTACTTACCATAGTCTGCGCCATTCTGCATTTAATCATCTTTACCTGATTTTAAAAAACTCAACACTTGCAGATGCATTTACTGACTATAGCCCACATGAGCAATTACGTATCCGTTATGCATTGTTGCGAAACAGAAATACTCAGCAAACCTGGTATGCACTTTCTCATTTTGCCAGGCACCTAACGCCTGAAACCACTTGTTCAAGCTATCTGCATTTAATGCATCTAGCAATTAGCTACCAGCTGAATCAAATGCACAGCCCGCTTCCTAAAGAAGCCTATTTTAATATTCTGAAACATGATGATGCTATTAAATATCCTGTTCAGCAACGGGAGATCAAACAGTTTTTATTTGATCAACTCACTAAAGACCGTTACAGGCAACATGATCATCAATATCAACCAGAACAACAGAAATCGCCTGATTCACTGATGCTAGGAGCTCATGACTCAGAGATGACTTTTGAATTATTGCATCACATTCTTGCAGTAGAAAAAGAACAAGACCTTATGTTACCTGAAGCCATTCCTTTGCAAATCGCGCAAGAATTACGTGCTAGAGCCCAGCATTTGAAAACCTCCTGTGTAAACCAAAAAAAATCATCGAGGTTATTTACCACAGATTTTTTAAGGAAAACTCCGAATGCATTGGTCACCATGTTGCCAACCAATCAGGAGGAAAAAAAGGTCATTCAACATGTTCAGGAGCGTTATGCAAATGTACAAAGTAAATACAAAAAACAGTTTCATACGATCTACTCAATTTATCTTGAAAAAGTTCAGCCCAATTCAGCCCAGTTAATTTTTGAACTGAATGAAAAACGGCAACTGAAAAAATTTCTGTCTTTTATCGGCAGTTTATTTCCTAAAAAATATCTTCATCTCGAACTTTCTCCACAGAACAAAGAACAGCTCAAAAATACATTACAGGATTTGGGATTACGGACAGAAAATTTCAGCCTCAATGAGGATGAAAAACGAATTAAATTCTGTTTCAAATGCAAAAATGCTAAAGCACTCGGTGTTTTCAAGCTACTGATGTATCTAATGATTGTTTTTCATATTTAATAATCAGCTTTTTTAGGGCATATTTCTAATTCTCACTATACTTAAAAAAGCGAAAGTCATTGAAATGGCTTTCGCTTAAAAATGATTGAATATTTTTATTCGTTTTACAAGGATTAGGAATCCTCCATCTAATAGACATACAAAGCAATTTACACCATGAATACGATTGAATCGCTGGACTGTGTATCCATTATGTTATGTGAAGTCATAAAAATGGGAGCCTATTGCTCCCATTTTTATTGATGATTTTTTAATTCTTTCAGCATTGCTTCACGTAAAATTTTGTTCATACGTGTTTGATAACCTTTACCTTGCGATTTCAACCATGCGAGTACATCAGCATCCAGACGAACTGAAGTCTGTTGCTTGACTGGACGATAAAATTGTCCGTGACGAACTGCATTACTCCAGTCGGTGATTTCGGGAATATCAGACAGGTCTAATTGATCATCAGGCACAGCTCCCTTAGCAAGCAAGCGTTTAATTTCAGCATCTTGCTTGTCACTGAAGTTTTCATTCAGCTCTTTGCGTGTATATCTAACCATGCTCATATTGATTTCGCTCCACTTTGGTTACTTGTCTTGCACTAATAATTCGTATGATTTCACAGTCATCTTCATCAAAGATGGTGTGAGCAACTAACAGCATTAGTACGCCTTTTACCCTACCAATGGTTTGCCAACGCTCTTCCCCATTGGTATGTCTGTCTTGAATTGAGATTCGAAGAGGATCTTCAAATACAAGGCTGGCAGTTTCAAAAGAGATATCATGCTTTTTCTGATTCTTTCGATTCTTAACCTCATCCCATTCAAAATACTGTTCCATAAAAAACATTCAAATTTGTATATACAATAATGTATCACAAAATTGTATCACTCAAGTTGAAAAGCGTAATTTCTGGTCAAAATTAGTGGCAAGAAGTATCAAAATCGCTCATAAAAAAGCCGACATGTTTCCAAGCCAGCTTTTCACTGTTTTTAAGGTCGGTTAAAAAATTTTAACTATATGAAAAACAACGTGTTTTTACAATACTGTTATTCCCCAATTAAAATGTCTATGCGAAAAACCATTTAAAATGTCCTGTTTTTAATTACAACAGTCAAGAACAGGATTTAAATTTCTTTGTTCAATCACAGCCTTCTGAGCTTTACGACTTGGCATACTTTTCTTGGCACGAGTACGTTTATTTTGTTTTTCCAACTCTTCATGTTGTTGCTGAATATGGGCCAGAACTGAGCCTAATCTTTTATGCTCAACCACTTCATTCTGCTGTAATCCAGCCAACTTGTTAAAAATACTGTAGTTGAGCTTTCGTCCCTCATGCATGATTGCCACAGTACCATCTGGATATTCCATGAAGGTAATGTATTGCCCAGCGAGCTTATAATTCAGCGCTGTGGGCTCAATCAGATAAATACATTTGTCATAAGTAATGGTCAGGCTCCTCGTGACCTTACGCGGTTCCTGCCAGGTAAACACATCATCCAGCTCAGTATCAGACTCTGTTAGAGGGCGATGTAAGTTCTTGGAATTTCTCGCACACTTGGCAAATTTTAGATTGAACTGCTCAATAAAACAGGGAAGCCAGGCATTTGCTTCCGTAATCGAACTGATGCCTTCCAGACGCATTTCCTTGATCAGACGATCCTGAAGTGTTCTATTGGCACGTTCCACACGCCCTTTGGCTTGTGGTGAATTGGCAAAGATAATATCAATGTTTAACTCGCTGAGAATTCGTCCAAATTGTGTGATCTGGCTGTCCTGACTGGATTTCTGGTTCACTCTGAATACCGAATGTTTGTCGCTATAAAAGGCCAGAGGCTTGCCGTATTGCTCAATGTAGGCTTTGGTCGAAAGCATATAGTCAAAGGTGGTTTCAGCCTCACAAAAGCGCAGATGCAACAGCTTTCCAGTGGCATCATCAATATAGACTAGCAAACAGCATTTGGCAGCGCGACCTTCAAACCAGTCATGATATGAGCCATCAATCTGGATCAGTTCACCGAAGCAATCACGGTTATATCTAGGCTGATATGGACGTTTCAGGCGTTTGGATCGCGGAATCCACAGGTCATTGGCCGTCATCCAGCGCCGAAGCGTTTCTACCGGGATATTCAGGTCAAACATGCTGCTGAGCTTCTCATGCGCCAAGGTGGGTCCAAAGCCCAGCAGATGTTCAGAAATAATGGAAAGGCATTCAGACTTTACGGCTTCATCATGGCGTCGATGGCCAGGTTGACCACGACTGGCATGTGTCAGGCCTGAAACACCGTCTTGCTTTAGCTTCTGCAATAACCGGGTAATTTGACGGGTGGAAAGATTCAGGATTTCAGCAGCACGGACCTGGGTAATACGATGATCTCGAACGTCTTGCAGAACTGCAAGCCGTTGAATTTCTTTGTCAGACATGAAGCCTACACACAACATCTACCGCACAACCAATTGGCCCGCATATAACCGAGCACTCATGAGTCGCGGAAATATTGCCATTTGGTTTGATCCTGCTACGCAATGGTATGCGCCATCAAAAGGCAAACAAGGGCGAAATCAAACCTACTCCGACGCAGCCATCCAATGCTGCTTAATGATTAAATCCTTATTCCGTCTGTCTTTACGTATGGTTACTGGCTTTGTGCAAAGTCTGATTATACTTTGCAGATTAAATTGGACAGCACCAGATTACAGTACGCTTTGTAGAAGACAAAAGCATATTGATATTGCAATCAGCTACCAAAAAAGTAGCGATGGGCTGCATCTACTCATGGACTCTACAGGCATGAAGTTTCTAGGTGAGAGCGAATGGAAGCGCAAGAAACATGGACCTGAATATCGTCGCCAAGGGCGTAAACTTCATATTGGTATAGATGCTAAAACCCTACAAATACGAGCAGTTCAGCTTACAACCAATAATGTCAGTGATTCACAGGTGCTTGGTGATTTACTTAATCAGATTCCACAAGATGAGCAGATTAACTCTGTTTATACCGATGGAGCTTATGACACCAAGCAATGCCGTCAGGTCATTGCAGATCGGCAAGCGCATGCGGTGATTCCACCTAGAAAAAATGCGAAACCATGGAAAGATACAAAGAGTAGCTCGCTAGAGCGAAATGAATTACTTCGAACAATTAAACGTTTAGGCAGGACACTATGGAAAAAATGGTCAGGCTATCATCGGCGAAGTTTGGTTGAAACTAAGATGCATTGCATCAAATTATTAGGAGATAAACTCAGTGCAAGGAGTTTTTGATAGCCAAGTGAATGAGATCCATGCACGTGTAGCAGTCCTTAACAGATTTACGGAATTAGGTCGACCACTTACCCAAGTTACGCCTTAAATTTAGCTCAATTAGGGGCGCTTTGCATTTCAAATCTTTGTGCAACAAAGCCGTGCAAAAGTGTTTTGAGGAAGCAGTATTCTGGTGCAATTACAGAAGACACAAGGCAATTATGAATACGTGCTATCTGCCCTGCCTTCTGAAGCTAGAAAGAAGGAATCATGTTTTTTTAAAATTAATGATAATTATTATCAATTAAAAATTAAGATTTATCAAGCTTGTGTTTTAAACATCTTTGCCTTAGCAGCATGACATAACACTATGTTTTAAAAAATTTTAATTGTTGTTTAATTTAATATAAATCTTCTAAAGTCAAATATTTAAAAAACATTAGATATAAATTTTCTTTGCCAAGAATAAAACCTTATACATGGTAGGTCTTTGGTAGGTGTATTTTTTTTAAGCGCTATTGAATACTCATTTTAGGGTAAGCATCACCCATAACAATGATGATAAATAATGGTAGAAGGAATCGCACCATGGCTTTTAAAAATATTGCAGATCAAACAAACGGTTTTTACATCCCTTGTGTTTCACTTTTCGGCCCAGGCTGTGCCAAAGAAATTGGTGCAAAAGCACAAAATCTCGGTGCCAAAAAAGCATTGATCGTCACCGATGCTGGCCTGTTTAAATTTGGCGTCGCGGACACCATCGCAGGCTATCTGAAAGAAGCTGGCGTAGATAGCCATATTTTCCCTGGCGCAGAACCTAATCCGACCGACATTAACGTGCATAATGGCGTAAAAGAATATAACGACCAAGGCTGTGATTTTATTGTGTCACTGGGTGGTGGTTCTTCACATGACTGTGCCAAAGGCATTGGCTTGGTAACCGCAGGTGGTGGCCATATCCGTGATTATGAAGGCATTGATAAAAGCACCGTGCCTATGACACCGTTGATTGCGATTAATACCACTGCGGGTACGGCTTCAGAAATGACACGTTTCTGTATTATTACCAACACAGACACGCACGTAAAAATGGCTATTGTGGACTGGCGCTGTACCCCACTCATCGCAATTGATGATCCAAAACTCATGATCGCAAAACCTGCTGCGCTTACAGCAGCAACAGGTATGGATGCCCTTACACATGCGGTCGAAGCTTATGTATCTACAGCAGCCAACCCAATTACCGACGCTTGCGCAGAAAAAGCCATCAGCATGATCAGTGAATGGCTGAGCCCAGCTGTGGCAAATGGTGAAAACCTAGAAGCACGTGATGCGATGAGCTATGCACAATATCTTGCAGGTATGGCTTTTAACAACGCATCATTAGGTTATGTACATGCAATGGCGCATCAATTAGGCGGTTTCTACAACCTACCACATGGTGTCTGCAATGCCGTATTACTACCGCATGTATGCGAGTTTAATTTAATCGCTTGTCCAGACCGCTATGCCCGTATTGCGCAGTTGATGGGCGTAAATACAGACGGACTGACTATCAATGAAGCAGCCTTTGCAGCCATTGATGCGATACGTGCACTGTCTGCATCTATTGGTATTCCTTCTAGCTTGTCAGAGCTTGGCGTAAAAGAACAAGATCTCAGCGTTATGTCTGAAAATGCGCAAAAAGATGCCTGCATGCTGACCAACCCACGCAAAGCAACACATGCACAAGTGGTCGATATCTTTAAAGCCGCATTAAAGCCAAGCGCAACTGTACAGAGCTTTAAAGCAGCAGGCTAAGCAATAAGTACTCTCCCACCCCAACTGCACTTTAAGCGCTTAATCCATTCATCGCGCGCTTAAAGTGCTTTTTAGCTTTGCTGTTGACAAAATTCCATAGTTCATCAAGGATGAGAGGCATCCGCGGCAATAAAAACAGAGCAAAATATGTCAGCAGTCCACACCTCTCCAACCTATCAGCCCGATCACCTTGGTACAGGCTATGAGCAAACCACTTTAAACTTTCCAGACGATTTTGAAGGTGCTGTTACAGCGACTTTAGTTTGAAAAAAAGCCGACACAGCTACAAAAAAAGCCGTTTTATACATTCATGGTTTTATTGATTATTTTTTTCAGACTGAAATGGCTGAGCAGTTTAATCAGCACGGTTTCGATTTTTATGCACTGGATTTACGTAAATACGGGCGCTCAATTCTGACACATCAAAAATATTATAATGTGCGTGACATTAGCGAATATGATGCGGAAATTGATCAAGCGCTCGAGATTATTGGCACCGAAGGCCATGATGCAGTTTTGCTCTGTGGGCACTCTACAGGTGGTTTAACCACGACCTTATATGCAGCGCATCATCCGAATCATCCGCTGATTAAAGCGCTCTGGGTCAACAGTCCTTTTTATGATTTCAATATGAATCCGATTAAGCGCAAATTGGGTGTACCACAGTTGAGCCGTATTGGAAAATTATTTCCAGATTTACAATTTCCCAGCGAACTCAATAAATGGTATACCGCTAGCCTACATAAGGATTTAAAGGGCGAATGGGACTTTAGCCTTGACTGGAAAAAAAGCAAATATCCAATGGTTCGTCTGAGTTTTGTGACTGCCATACATGAAGCGCAAAAAGAAATTCATCAAGGTGTGCAAATCGATGTACCCGTATTGGTGATGCACTCACATCAAACCAAGAATCCACGTAAATGGGGCAAAGATGCGCAAAGTAGCGATGTGATTTTAGGCGTCAAAGACATTCAAAAATATGCTGAGAAAATTCAGGGTGATGTCAGTATTCAAAGCATTCAAAATGGCTTGCATGATTTGGTGCTGTCCGAAAAATCCGTACGACACAATGTCTATCAGCAACTATTCAACTGGCTTGACAGCAAAGGGCTGTAATACTACAACTTAGTTACCGTTGAATGCTTTGCTCCGAAGTAGATGCTGATGCACGGGATGATTCTTCGGCATCAACTCAATCAATCTTTCTACTGCATCAACGGCTTCTGGAAAACGCGCGACGTGCTTGAGCAACACATCGGTTTCATCGGCCTTAAAAATTGCATCACTCAAACGTGACTCTAAGCAGTCACGCCATGCGCATAAAAACGGGCTTTCAGTTTTTGCTAAAAATACGCCCGAACATAACTTTAAAGCCGACTCAGTATAGCCTGCATCCAGTGCTTGTTCTGCCTGTAAAAAATCTGCCTCCACGTTGGCTAAAATTCGATATGGCCGTGAGCCCAGCATGCCTCCCAGCACATCACGTAGCTGTGACATTTCGGCCTTTAAAGTGCCTATACTAACTTTGCGCTCACCATATAAAGCCTGATGTAAAGTATCTAAGGTCATGCCCTGCGGACAGAGTGCAAGAATGGTTAAAATTTCAATTTGGCGCGGTGTCATCACCAGCATTTTGCCGTTAAACAAAACCTGTGAAGCTGCGAATGCACGGATATATAACTGCTGTTGATGTTGTTCGAGTAATGCCGCCTGCACAATGGACGCACAGCGTTCAGCAGCCAACAAACCTAAGCTGTTGTGATGTTGCCATGTGGTCGATAAGTCAATCACGCCCAACACTTGTTTTGAATAGGGATCAATAATTGGTGCTGCATAGCAGACCCAGTCATGAATGGAAGTCATATAGTGTTCATTGGAAAACACACAGCTGGATTGTTGCGTCTTTAGCGACAATGCCAAAGCATTGGTTCCAACCAATTCTTCTTTCCACTGTCCGCCCTGCATAAAGTGCACGCTTTCGGCAGCGCTTTGCATTTGCCGACTGGATGCACTCCAGACAATGGTGCTCCCCACATCGCCCACAGCCACAACCATTGATGACTGCTCAGCAATATGTTTCAAGTCGTCTGCGCAGCGATTTAAAGCGCGTTGCAATGCATCGGGCACTTGCTCCCTATCTTGTTGCAGTGGCGCTGCAATTCTGTCTTTAGGAATAGCTGCAGAATGTGATCTGCGCCACGAACTATGAATACTCTGTCCCAGCTGTTCCGCATGCTGTGGCGAGAGGCTATTACTTTGTCTAAACTGTTCTATTTTCTTACGTTTTTCAATTAAATTTTTCATCTCTGCCATCCTAGAGTTTCTCAACTCGGGTTGATTATTGTTATGCCATCCTCTTTGCCTTGTAACGTTTTTTGTCAGCCACTTGTAAACAGACCAACAACCAACCTTTTTCCAACCTTATAGTAAGTATGCTAATCAAATAATGTGCAAAAGTACCTTATACCAAAGCTGTATACGCTTGGTGACAGAAAACATCATAATAAACAAAGGAATATATGTATGCGTTACGCAGATCCAAATCAAAACGGTTCAAAAGTCCAATTTAAGTCACAATATGAAAATTTTATTGGGGGCAAATGGGTCGCACCGGTCAAAGGCGAATATTTTGACAACATCTCCCCCGTTGACGGCAAAGCATTTACCAAAATTCCGCGCTCATCTGCAGAAGATATTGAGTTAGCGCTCGATGCAGCCCACGCAGCCAAAGCCGAATGGAATAACACCTCCCCAACCACACGCTCTAATCTGTTACTGAAAATTGCAGATCGCTTAGAAGAAAATCTAGAATTATTGGCCGTTGCAGAAACCTGGGACAACGGCAAACCGATCCGCGAAACACTGGCTGCAGATATTCCACTCACCATTGACCACTTCCGTTATTTTGCTAGCTGCATCCGCGCACAAGAAGGCGGTATTTCGGAAATTGATGGTGACACCATTGCTTACCATTTCCATGAACCTTTGGGTGTTGTGGGGCAAATTATTCCTTGGAACTTCCCTATCTTAATGGCGGCTTGGAAACTTGCACCTGCCTTGGCTGCGGGTAACTGCATTGTGCTTAAACCTGCTGAGCAAACTCCGGCCAGCATTTTGGTTTTGGCAGAATTAATCCAAGACATCCTACCTGCTGGCGTACTGAATATTGTCAACGGATACGGCGTAGAAGTCGGCCGTCCATTAGCAACTAATCCACGTATTGCCAAAATTGCATTTACGGGTTCTACGGCTGTCGGCCAAATGATCATGCAGTATGCCACTGAAAATATTATTCCTGTAACACTGGAACTAGGTGGCAAATCACCAAACATTTTCTTTGAAGATGTGATGGATCAAGACGATGACTTTTTGGATAAAGCGCTGGAAGGCTTTGCCATGTTCGCACTCAACCAAGGTGAAATTTGTACCTGTCCTTCACGTGCTTTAGTTCATGAAAGCATTGCAGACAAATTCCTTGAAAAAGCCATTGAACGTGTAAAGCGCATTAAGACCGGCCACCCACTAGATACCGACACCATGATTGGCGCTCAAGCTTCGCAAGAGCAACAAGATAAAATTTTGGGCTGTATCGCCACAGGCCGCGCAGAAGGCGCGCAAGTGCTGAC